>JBBQTV010000064.1:0-17465 GCA_038212935.1 Pyrinomonadales bacterium
GACGAATTCGTTTGGTGCGACGCGGCACAAGCTGTTGCCCTACGGACTCGAATCCCGCCTCGCCGAGATCAACATCGCCGCAGCCCGCCTTGCCCGCGAAGCCGCAGGAGATAAGGCTTTGGTCGCCGGAGCGATCGGCCCTCTGGGCATCCGCATCGAGCCATTTGGCCCAACGTCGTTTGACGAAGCAAAAGACCTTTTCAAGGAGCAGGCCGAGGCTTTGCTTGAGGGCGGCGTCGATCTTTTTGTGCTCGAAACTTTCTCCGAATTATCCGTTATCGAGCAGGCAATACGGGCCATAAAGGAGATTTGCGACCTTCCGATCGTTGCCCAAATGACCATCCAAATGGACGGCGCAACCACCTTTGGCACCACGCCCGAGCACTTCACCGTCGAACTCGAACGCCTAGGCGTAGACGTCATCGGCCTCAATTGCGGAATGGGCCCGACGCACGTCCTGACAGCACTTGAAAAAATGCGCGCCGTCACCACGCTCCCGCTTTCCGCACAGCCAAATGCCGGCCTGCCGCGAGACGTCCAAGGCCGTCAATTTTATATGGGCTCGCCGGAATATATGGCGACCTTTGCCAAGCGTTTCGTGCAAGCCGGAGCCAAATTCGTCGGCGGCTGCTGTGGCACGACGCCCACGCACATCAAGCTAATTGCTGATTCGATTAGGTCTATAAGCCCAAGGCAAGCGAGTTCCAACGTTCCGACCAAACCCGCCGAAGTTCGCGACCTAAAGCCTGTAGATATTACGGTTATGTCGCCCGAAGACCGGTCGAACTGGTCACGCAAAATAGCCCGCGGCGAATTTGTAACCTCGGTCGAAGTGCTCCCGCCCAAGGGCTGTGACGCACAGACAACGCTCGACTCGATCCGCCTGCTTAAAGTTGCAGGCGTTGACGCGGTAAATATCCCCGACGGCCCGCGTGCCCAGACACGCATGTCCGCTCAAGCAACCGCCGTTCTTGTCGAACGAGACATCGGCATTGAGGCGGTTTTGCATTACTGTTGCCGTGACCGAAACCTGCTCGGGATGATGTCGGACCTGCTCGGGGCCGCCGCTTTAGGGCTCCATAATTTGCTCATAATCACCGGCGACCCGCCAAAAATGGGGCCATATCCGGACGCGACTGCCGTTTTCGACATCGACGCCATCGGCCTGACGAATATGGCAAACAAGCTGAATCACGGCCTTGATATTGGCAACAACCCCATCGGGAAACCGACCGAATTTTCGATCGGCGTCGGCGTCAATCCGGGAGCCGTAAATCTAGAGGAAGAGATTCGCCGCTTCGAATGGAAGGTCGAGGCTGGCGCGGAATACGCCATTACCCAGCCCGTTTTCGACACCGAACAGCTGCGAACATTCTTACATCGTATTGAGCATGTGCGTATTCCCATCGTCGCCGGGATCTGGCCATTGGTTAGCTTTCGTAATGCGGAGTTTCTCCACAATGAGGTTCCAGGCGTTAACGTCACGCCGGAGATACTCGAGCGTATGCGGTTGGCTTCCGAAACCGGAAAGGAAAACGCCCGCGAAGAAGGCATTGCGATCGCCCGCGAATCGCTCTTGGAGGTTCGTGACGTAATTGCAGGTGTTCAAGTCTCGGCCCCATTCGGCAACGTGAAATATGCTCTGCAGGTATTCGAGGTGCTTCAGGATTTTAAAGAGGCCGCCGTATAGTCGCGGAGCAAGGTGTGAGAAAAGCCTGTTTTCGGCATGGGAAAGGCCCGCATATTGCAGGCCATTCTCTATCTAAAATAAGCTCCAGCTACAGGCTATTTGCTCGAGGCGGCTTTTGAACTAGGTTTGAAGTTCTTCTTTTCCTGCTCCATCTTTTTGCCCAGTTCTTCAAGTTGCTGTTCGCTAAACTTCTCTTCGAGCTTAGGAAACATTTGCCCTTCTTCTTCCTGCACATGGTGTTCGATATCCTCCATCAACACCTTCAGTTTAGGGTCAAATTTCTCGCTATCGTCGGTAAGATTTTCGAGTTCACGCATGAACATCTTTGCCTGGCGGTGCTCCTCAACGCCTTCAAGAGCAAGATCCTTGAGTTCACCCTCGGAGTTTTCTTCTATCCACGGGTAAAAGATCTTTTCTTCGATGTGCATGTGCACTTCGAGTTCTTCTTTGATCTTTTCAAATAGAGCAGGATGTTCCTTCTCATCCGTCGCTTTTACTTTCTGAAATAATCGGTCCACTTTATCGTGATCCGTCTTTAATAATTCAATAACATTCATGTCGTCTTCCTCCCAAATTTAGGGCATTTAATTTTTATGCCTTAATGAATGAAGAATGCAACGGCTATGCCAAAACGTTAACTCTTGCAAAAAGAGTGAGGTACGCAGTTGTCGCGAATCGAAGTGTATAAAAATAGTCCAGAAGAGGATTCTATCGCGTACAGTGCGGCCCGACCGTGGTCCGCCGCGTCTTTGCCCTCTGCTTTCAAAAATGAAGCGTCATGGCTTGAGCACGATCTTACCTAAAGCTTTGCTTTCGATCACCTGACGATGTGCCTCAGGTGCCTCACCAAGCCGGTAGCTATGGCGGACATACGGCTTGAGGCTTCCGTCTGAAAGTCCGGAATAGATCGCTTTATTTATCTCGTCCATCTCGCTCGGCCCGGCGTTGAAAAGCGACATCCCAAAGATCGAAGCGTCTTTTGTCATCGCAAGTCTTGGCGTGAAATTCAGTTCGCCGCGGCTGCCGACCACGACAATCCGGCCGAATTTGGCAAGCACTTCGAAATCGTCCTGCAAGTTCTCGTTCGCCAGCATTTCGATGATGATATCGACAGAACCGACAGCATCGGCGATCGCTCGGTAATGCGCGGACGTTGAATGATCGAAGACAAAGTCGGCTCCGTTGTCCGAAGCCAGCTGACGCCCGTCCTCCGAACTTGCTGTTCCTACAACCTTCAGCCCTGCCTTTTTCGCCCACTGAATCGTAGCGATCCCGACGGCTCCGGAGGCTCCGTGAACGAGAACCGTCTCGCCCGGTTTCGCGTCCGCTTTTTGGAATAGAGCCCGATACGACGTCGCGTATGGCGTGAAGACTCCGGCACCTTCTTCAAACGAAACATTGCTGGGCAAGCTGCCAAGCTGATCTTCCCGACATAATGCAAATTCAGCGTAGGTCCCGGTAAGCGAATCAGCAATATAGACGCGATCGCCGACGTTGAACTTCGTGACACCTCCGCCCACAGCTTCAATAACGCCGGCCCCATCCTTTCCCGGCGTATAAGGAAGCTTCGGTTTCACTGCATGAATGCCCGAACGAATATAGGTATCGACCGGATTAACCCCCGCCGATTTGACGCGAACGAGCAACTGGCCAGCGTCCGCCGTAGGCGTGTCTATCTCTTCGAGCGACAAAACCTCCGGCCCACCAAATTCGGTTATCGAGATCGCCTTCATCTTCTATTCGACAGTCACGGATTTCGCCAGATTTCTCGGCTGATCGACGTCGCAGCCGCGGCGGACGGCGATGTGGTACGAGAGCAGTTGGAGCGGCACGACCGAAAGAATTGGCCCGAGCAGATCGGACGCTTCGGGAATCTCTATGACGTGGTCAGCAACTTTTGAGCTCATTCCGTCGCCTTCAGTTACCACGACGATCACAATTCCGTCGCGAGCCTTCACCTCGACGATGTTCGAATGCGTTTTCTCGTACCGCAATTCGCTCCCGGCATTTCCATTTTCGCGTGTGTTGACGACTACGACCGGAAGCTTTTCATCGATCAATGCGTTCGGGCCATGCTTCATCTCGCCAGCAGGATATCCTTCGGCGTGGATGTAGCTGATCTCTTTGAGCTTCAACGCACCTTCAAGTGCAACAGGGAAATTGATGCCGCGGCCGAGATATAGAAAATCCTGAACTCGGAAAAAGTCCTTGGTTAGCTCTTCAATAGAATCGGCGTCATTTAAAAGCTGCTCTATCTTTAGAGGAAGTTCAGCGAGATCCTGAGCAAGCTTTTTGCCTTCGTCTTCGGAAATCGTCTCTCGCAATTCGCCGAGGTAGAGTGCAAAAAGATAAAGCGCAACCATCTGACAAGTAAACGCCTTGGTCGAAGCCACACCGATCTCCGGCCCGGCATGCGTGAGGATCGTACCGTCCGCTTCACGATGGATCATCGACCCCTGCACGTTGCAGATCGCCAGCACCTTGCAGCCCTGCTGTCTTGCTTCTCGCATCGCAGCGATCGTGTCGGCAGTCTCGCCGGACTGCGAGATGACGATCAGCAGATCCGTCTCGCGGAGCACCGGATCGCGATAGCGAAATTCCGATGCATAATCCACCTCGACCGGGACGCGAGCCAGCTTTTCGAGCATGTATTTGCCCGCGAGGCCTGCGTGCCAGGACGTTCCGCATGCGGCGATCTTTATTGACGTGATCGAACGAAAATCCGCCGCGGAAATGTCCATTTCATCAAGATAAACCTTGCCGGTATCAAGCGATATACGACCCTGCACCGTGTCGCGGACGGCGCGCGGCTGCTCATATATCTCCTTTAGCATGAAGTGCTTAAAGCCGCCCTTCTCTGCCATTATCGGATCCCAGGTGATGCGTTGCTGCTGCGGCTCGACCACGTTGCCGTCAAAATCGGTAACGCGGACGCTGTCCTTTGTTAGCACCGCGATCTCACGGTCGCCGAGGAAAAAAACATCACGGGTATGCGCCAGTATCGGCGGAATATCGGACGCGACAAAGAACTCACCGTCACCAAGGCCGATCACTACCGGCGGGCCTTCGCGAACGGCGATAACCGTGTCCGGTTCGTCGACCGAGATTATCGCCAAGGCGAAAATACCTCGAAGTTCTGCCACCGCCTTTCGCACTGCGAGCTCGAGCGAAAGGCCTTCTATTTCGATGTATTCGCCTATCAGATGTGCGACGACCTCGGTGTCGGTCTCGGTCTTGAAATCGTGTCCGTCATCTGCGAGCCGCTCTTTGAGCGAAAGATAGTTCTCGATGATGCCATTGTGGACGACGACGACCTTTCCCGAACGGTCTCGGTGCGGATGTGCATTCTCTTCGGTCGGGCGGCCGTGTGTTGCCCATCGGGTGTGGCCAATGCCATATGTTCCGTCGAGCGGGTCAAGCCTGATAGCTTCTTCGAGATTTCGCAGCTTGCCCTCGGCCCGCCGAAGCGAAAGAGTCAGTTCTTCGTCCACCACCGCAATGCCGGCCGAATCGTATCCGCGATACTCCAGTTTCCGCAGGCCATCGATGATCAACGGCACAACCTGTTTATTTCCAACGTATCCAACAATTCCACACATAATTCAGTAATAATTAGTCCGCGACCGAATGATATAACTCGTGAACTACGATCAGTATTGACTCTTCGTCCGAGGCTTCTAGAGCTGCCGCATGCAATTCATCCGTGTAAGCGGATAGCTCCGCGAAGTGTTTATCAGGATCGAAAGATGTGTCGGCATAAACCAGATTTATCCGGTCGGCATGCGTTTCACCCTCTTCTCCTTTGTAGATTCCCTTGATATTCTTAATGACCGTGCAGCCGCCGAACGTGTGGAGAAATTCCTGTTCGATCGCGATCCGCAATCGTTCATAATTCGATCTCCCGATTTCAGGAAGATAGATCTCGATCCTTGCTCGTTTTGACAGCGGCAACGAATTTAGCCCTCCGTTCAGCAAACGACCGCATCCGCCTAAGCGATTGTTCGGGCGATACCTGCTCCGGCGTTTCGCTTTTCTTCGTATCCTTAACTTTGCTCATGACCACCGAGTCACTTCCTAGTCCAACTTCTTCTTGACCTTGGCTGGTACACCGACCACCAATTCACCGGGCTCGACGTCTTTTGTTACGACGCTTCCGGCACCTGTGGAGGCACCGTCGCCGATCGATATCGGTGCGACCAGCATTGTGTCCGAACCGATCTTCACGTTATCGCCAATATGAGTCTCGTGCTTGTTTTTGCCGTCATAGTTACACGTTATCGTTCCTGCGCCGATGTTTGTCTTCTCACCAATAGTCGCATCACCGAGGTAGGCCAAGTGGTTCGCCTTCGAGCCGCGGCCTAGTTTGGTCTTTTTCAGCTCGACGAAGTTCCCGACCTTTGCCCCCGCGTCCATGTGCGCGTTCCCGCGGAGGTGAGCCATCGGTCCAACGGAACAACCACTACCGATCTCCGATTCCGAGATAAGGCAGTTATCAAGAATTTTCACCCCGTGGCCGATCTTGGCGTTCACTATTCGGGTTCCCGGAAAGACCACACAGCCATCACCGATCTCGGTGTCGCCTTCAATAACTACGTTCGGATAGATCAAGGTATCACGGCCAATCTTGGCCCGCTCGCTGACATAGACATTCTTAGTGTCGATGAACGAAACCCCATAATCGAGCATCAGCCGCGAGATAGTACGGCGGTTCATTATCCGCTCAAGTTCGGCAAGCTGTGCCCGGTTGTTGACGCCTTCGATCTCACGCGGTTCCGAGTGCTTATAGATCGCGACATCATCACCCGCTTCACGTAGAAGCGCAGGGACGTCGGTCAGATAGTATTCGCCTTGAGCGTTGTTGTTTTGCACTTTTGAGAGTGCTGCGAACAGCTTTCGCGAATCGAAACAATAGATGCCGGAATTGATCTCGGTTATCTGTCGTTCGGCTTCACTTGCATCCTTTTGTTCGACGATCCTGATGAACATTCCGTCGTCATCACGAACAACGCGGCCATAACCGGACGGATCTTTTAGAACCACGGTCAACATTGTGCTCGAAGCCCCGCGGCTTCGGTGTCCGTGATGCTGCTGTACGAGAGACGCAAGAGTATCGGGCCGGATCATTGGAACGTCGCCTGATAGGACCAGGAGCGTTGTGTCCTGTTCCGCAAGATATTCGCGGGCGGCATTAACTGCGTCGCCGGTTCCGAGCTGTTCTTTCTGAACGACAAATTCTACAAGGTCTTCGTTGAATTCTTCGAGAACTGCGGCCCGAACGTCGTCACCCTGATGCCCGATCACGACGTAGATCTTTTTAGGGGCCAGCGACGCTGCCGTCCCGCAGACGTGATTGATCAAAGGACGCCCGTCGAGACGGTGCAAAACCTTAGCCCGGTCCGAACGCATCCGCGTACCGAGCCCCGCCGCAAGTATCAATACGTTTATCGAGCGCGTTTCGCTTGAAACCTCTTCCATATCCGGTATTGTCACAAATTATCGGGCTATAACCAATAGCAAATACTGATACGTGGTTACGATGAAAACATCTCAGAGTTGTACCGCTTATCCATTGAGAACGGTCGCGGCGAGCTTGAGAGGGTCGTGACGAACCTTTTCACCGATCTTCAAAAGGTCTGCAAATATTACCTCAGTCCCATCGATCGGTTCGCTTTCTATCGATCCGTGAACGCCGATCTGCTCCGAACCCTGGAGCCTGTAGGTCTCTGATTGCTCGGGTGTAATGGCCCGGTTGTTTAATATGATCTGATCAAAGACCAAATGAGGTGAATACTCCCGAACGATCCGCAGATGTTCTGCAGCCGATAGGCCGTCGGTCTCGCCAGGCTGGGTCATTAGATTGCAGATAAAGACCTTCCGGGCTCGCGAGGCATTGATCGCTTCCGCGACGCCTTTGACGATCAGCGGCGGCAGAAGGCTTGTGAATAACGAGCCGGGCCCGATGGTTATGATGTCTGCGGCTAATATCGCCGCAACGGCAGCCGGCATCGGTTCGCAATCCTCTGGTTCCAAATACAGACGCTCAATTCGCCCGCCAACCTTTCCGATATTTGTCTCGCCGCGAACCACTGAGCCGTCCGCTAGACGTGCGGCGATGCGCACATCAGTGGTCGTTGCGGGAAAAATCTGACCTTTGCTGGCGAGTATTTCCGATGACAAACGGACCGCTTCCGCAAAATCGCCTGTGATCTCACACATTGCTGCAAGGAACAGATTCCCGAAACTGTGCCCGCCGAGTTCACCGTTCCCTTCGAACCGATGTCGAAATAGATTGGAAAGTAAATTCGAGTCTTCAGAAAGGGCGACCATGCAATTACGAATATCGCCGGGCGGAGGTACATTAAGCTCGTCACGAAGACGCCCCGAACTGCCGCCGTCATCAGAAACCGCCACGATCGCAGCCAAATGGCGGATACCTATGTCGACAGGAGTCGTCGGACTAACGTAAACTTTTAGGCCCGACAACAGCATTCCCAGGCCGTTGCCGCCGCCCATCGACACCACATTTATTTGCTTTTTGTTTACCACGTTAGGAATACCGCCATTACTTACCGATCAATCATTTTCGCCAAAATAACTGCTCAGACAGGATCTTGCGCGATTCGTATAGTTTAAACGCGTGGCAACACTAAAAAAACACTTGTTACTTCGCTCTTTGGTGTGGTAAATTTCTAATGCGGCTATTTCCGCAGGTTCCTGCCGGCTATTCACCGTTTTTTCGACAATTTACCGTAAACCCCATTCCATTAGCTGAGACCATCTCCAATGGCACATTCGCCCTTTATAATACACGAACAGCAGTTCCAAAAGCTCAAGACCGTACTCGCGCGTCTATGTGTCGAGTGTGCGGCCCGCGTCGTTTTCCTTGTCGACAGGGACGGACAGACGATCGCTTTTCATGGTGACATTGGTGATATGGACACCACAAGTTTCTCGTCGCTCGCGGCCGGCAACGTCGCCGCGACAAGCAGCATGGCAAAGCTCATCGGTGAGGATGTGTTCCCGGCAGTTTTTCACGAAGGTGAACGCGAGAGCATATTTATTAGTGTAATCGGACGAAGCCTACTTGTGGTGGTCTTCGACGAACGCTCCACGCTAGGTCTTGTTAAACTGCGAACAAAGCGGGCGAGCTTCGAAGTTGCAAGCATCCTTGAGGAGGCCGCCAGAGGCTCCAGCTTCGCTCTAAGCCAAAACTCCGTCTTTTCCGAGATCACCGACGAAGACATCGACAGTCTATTCGGATAATACATACTTTAGAATAAGTTACCCCAGGCAAAGCAATGACCTTTATTAATTACGCATCGCGAGAGATCAACTGCAAGATCGTTTACTATGGCCCCGGATTGTGCGGCAAAACGACGAATTTGCAATACATCTACGATTCGACAGCCCCGCAAGCAAAGGGTAAGCTTATCAGCCTTGCGACCGAGACCGATAGAACGCTTTTCTTCGATTTTATGCCGCTTGAGCTCGGTACGGTCCGCGGATTCAAGACACGATTTCACCTCTACACAGTACCGGGCCAGGTTTATTACGATGCTTCACGGAAGTTGATACTAAAAGGCGTTGACGGCGTTGTTTTTGTGGCCGACAGTCAGGAAGAACGGATGGACGCGAACATTGAATCGCTTTACAATCTGGAAGAGAATCTCGGGACACAAGGTTATGATCTAAAACAGCTTCCCTACGTACTTCAATTGAACAAGCGAGATCTGCCTAACGTCATTCCGATGCAAGACCTTTCGTACGAATTGCAGAAGAAGGACGAGCCAGTGTTTGAAGCCGTCGCGACCGACGGAACCGGTGTTTTCGACACTTTAAAGGCTGTTGCAAAACAAGTATTGACGGAACTTCGGAAAAGCTGATCGCATAAACGCAATGACAAAAGCCGCCGAGACTCTGAGGCTCGGCGGCTTTTTAACCTTCCCTTGTTCGTTCGTACTGAAAACTAGTTCATTACAACCGTGTCGATAACGTGGATGACGCCGTTCGACTGCATCACATCAGCGGTCGTTACTTTAGCTTTTCCGCCTTTTGCGTCGGTCAGGATCACGTCCTTGCCTTCCAGCGAAGCCGTCAGCTCGGCACCTTGAACCGTCTTGAACGTCGCCTTACCGTTGGCTGCTTCGATCGCCTTTACGATCGATGCTGCGTCCTGTTTTCCGGCAACAACGTGATACGTAAGGATGTCGGTCAAGGCTTTCTTGCTCTCTGGTTTTAGAAGCGTAGCGACGGTGCCGTCCGGAAGCTTTTCGAACGCGGCATTTGTCGGCGCAAAGACCGTGAAAGGTCCGGGTCCCGAAAGGGTTTCGACAAGGCCTGCTGCTTTGACCGCAGCTACCAGAGTCGTGTGATCTTTCGAGTTCGAGGCGTTTTCAACGATGTTCCTGTCGGCAAGCATCGGTGCGCCTCCGACCATTGGATTGGTAGAAGCGTTTGCGTTCGTATTCGACATCGCTGTATTAGCGTTTGTCGACGTGTTCGCCATGGTCGCGCGGTTTGCGTTTCCATTGGCATTCGGTGCGGTGTTAGTTGCGGGTGCACCGCATCCGGCAGCGAGCCCGGCAGCAGCGAAAAGGGTAAGACCGATAGTTAGTTTCATATAGTTATGTTCTCCAATTAACAGGATCTACTAATTGCAGCGTTCGCGACCGCATCATGAACGGAGAGACGCCGGCATGTTCCCTCTGAAAGAGCCTCGAAACGCATTGGTAGAGGTTTCGCCCAGCAACTTCTGTTGGATTCAACTTTTCTTTCAAACAGAGAAAAAGACCTTCGCCCGCGAGCGAAGGCCCATGATCTGCTCGACAATAAACAGTTCGAAACTAATTTGCTAATCCAACGGATACAGGAATTCCGTTGCTTACGATGTCGAATACTGGTGAACGCTTCTGTGCAAGCTGCACGAGCTCTTCCAATTTTTCTTCTGGTGCATCGCCTTTGACCTTAAATTTTATCCGCAGGTCTTGGTAGCCGTTGCGGACGTTCGGGTCCAGGCCCAAGAATCCGTGGAGGTCAAGATCACCCTCGTAAGTCGATTCAACCTCGTCGATATTGATCCCTTGTGCGGCCGCATGATAAACAAGGCTCGTCGTCAGACACCCGGCGAGTGCGGCTAGCACATATTCGACCGGATTCGCCCCGGTGTCGGTGCCGAGAAGTATCGCTGGTTCGTCTTTTTGAAAGACAAAAGGGTTTTCGCGGCTAAAAGCCTGGCAAGCACCGTCATACTCATTCACCGTTGTTCGGTTTGCTCCGCCCTCTTGCCATTCGTTCTTTGCCCGAAACTTGAATTTGGCGATCTCCTTGTTTTCGTTGATCGCATCTATCGTATCGAAAAGCTCGGTCACGTTAACGCCATTTACTACTTTCTTCTGTTTTGTTGCTTCTTGCATCGTTTTTTTCCTTATTTGAGTTCACCCTGGCCGCGAGCTGTGCTGCGGCTTACATTTCTCCTATCCGATCAACAAAAGACCGGGCCTACGCCTTCGAGTCTCTCTTTTTGCTCCGGACTCAACGATCCGATCGTCTCAAGGAATTTCGGATGTGTAATGCCAGTGCCTATATATGTCCAGCGGTTAGCCTGATGCTGGATCTCGACAAACTGCTCGCGTTCCTTTTCAGTTAGAACGCGGCCAGTCGCGGTCTCAAATGCCTCGAGGTCAAAGAGCGTCTGCTGTCGCAGCCCTGTGTCCAGAAATCCGCCCATTTCCAGATATTCATCGACGGCCTTGGCTATCTCGTCTCCGGACATCCCTTCGGCTATCGCCTCGATCATCAGCGTGTCGAGCTTGGCATGCTGCGATTCTTCGAGCCAATGATGTTTCAGTAGGCTCTTGAACTGCTCGTCGAGATTCTCGTCGCCGCGAATGCTGTCGATGTAATGCCGTTGCGTCATCCATTCGATATGTAATATCAGCATGGCAACGGCCAGCGGCTGATGCGAAAGCACGGCCTTGGCGATCTCGGAAGGCGGCCCTATCACCTTACATGCGGTCGCGAAGTTCGCCGTGAAATCTTCACTGAATTTTTTGAACAATTGAATGTGTTTCGCCTCTTCGCTCGCGAATTGCAGAAATGCACGCACGCGGTAATCGTCGCTATCCAGCGACGGACGAACGTGGTCCAGTACGAATGGCAGGATAAACTCCTCGACCAGACCAAAGATGCAGAGATACGCGTGTCCTCTGATCTGGTTAAGAGTGCGTTTCTCACTTCCGCTGAGAAAGTCGAGTCCATCAACCCGGGCCAGCGATTCCGACATGAACCGGCGTGAAAAGTTCAGCTTCTTGTCGCCGCCGATTATGTCCTCGATGGCCCAGTTGACCCGCTGTGATGCGGTTATGGTTTCGCGATAATCATACCCGGGTATGATCCGCGGCGGCGTCGTTGTATGTATTGCGTCTAACATATTTTTGCTCCTTGCTTGATCTAATTCCGAGCCGTAACTGGCTCCGTTTTGCTAACTACCCTCGCTCGTTCTTATAAAAGGTTCTTTGAGGGAGGCCTCAGCATCGGGAATATAGGCGGCGAACCGCCAACCTGAAGCTTTCCCGTAACTGAAAAGCCGAATCGCTCATATAGCTTTATGTTGCGCGGATTCGACGATTCGAGATATGCCGGCAAGTTTTCCTGGTCGATGCGTTTCAAGGCATGGCCCATCAACGCTCCACCGATTCCGAGTCCTTGGCTGCGGCCTTCAACGCCGATCATCGGCAAATACCAATGCGGTCCGTCTGGATGAGACCGGTCCATCTGTTCGAGCAGCGGGAAAAGGTCCTGCTGCACATTTTCCGAGGTCGAAGACCAGATAAGCTGGATCAGTTCATCCTCGTTCGGATGCGCTCCCGGCGGAAGCCAAAGTGCAGCACCAGAAAAATCGCGCGTCCGGTAAGCACCGCGCGACTCAAATGCCGCTCCGGCAAACGCCCGAACGAAAGAGGGGAATGAATCCAGATATTCTGACGGATCAGGGTACATCCAACGTGCGACCGGATCCGTGCTGAATGCCATCGTGATCGTCCCCACCACTGACGAACGTTCGGACAAGAGCGAAGTTATGACTTTCTCTCCGTCATTCGCCGGTATACTGATCTTCTCGGCTGTCGTTGCCTCGAAGAAAGATTCAACTTGTGTATTACTTCCTATTTCCAACATGATCAGTTCTTCAGCAATTTTCCGTTCTTGATCAACAATTTGTCGGAGCCGCTGACCTTGACCTTGCCGATCCCCACTACCTCGATCTCACAGCTGCTGCAGATGCTAAGCGTCGTCGAATTACCATCTATCCACGTATTGCGGGTCGTTCCGCCATCGTGGACCTTGACCTCGTACCGCTTTCCGTCCTCATTCTTTAGGTCGGCCGGAAAACCGACGCTTGACGTTGTCAACAGGAGAGTCACTACCATTACGGATCTTCTGAATCTATTCATTTTCTTACTCCTTCAAAGCTGCGTTGCTGCTGGCTTACTCCAGTTCCAACCCTAGCGTTCCGATGCCTTTTCCGCCTTCCAGTTCCAGGTTCAGCGTCCCAACACCGCTATCGCCGATCGCCCAACGAAACGCAGGATACTTTATCCCCATGTCGCGGATATAGCTTCCATTCTTTGCGTTATTGAGGATCCAAGTTTCCATCGCCAAAGTGTTAAGTATCATGATCGTCCAAAGTCCTCGACGCCCAAAAGCCCTCGAACCCTTTGCCGGATCGACGCGGCCGTCCACTGAGACGCCGCCGCGGGATTCCTTGCGGGCATGCTGCTGCACAAGCTTGATCAAAGCTGCAGTTGCCTTATCAAAGGTTCCCGTCGGTTCGGGGAACGTTAAAAGGTTCCATTTCGGGCGTTCCGCCAGGGCATATTTCATTAATGCCTGAACCGCCAGAACGTCTCCTTTTGAGTTGACGCCGTTCTTCCCCACTGATCCATGCAGGTTGACCTGCTCCATTTCATTGATCTCATCGATCTTTGCCATATTTATTGCTCCACAAATAAAAATTCGAAAGAATAACCGAGGCCTGATCGCCTCCGATCTAGAAGACGCTTTCGCCCGGGTAGAGAGGACAAAATTCCGGACCATCTCTTACCGTGGCCTTGAAACTGTGATAAAATTCCGCATCTCCGACAGCGTTAGCACAGCCAGATGAGCTGATAGAAAAATGAGTACGAAACCGGACCATGAAGTAACGCAGTTGCTATTAGCCTGGCGAGGCGGTGACGATCAAGCTTTCGAACAGCTGATGCCTCTTGTCTATCGAGAGCTTCGCCGTCTGGCTCGCAACTTTATGCGGCGACAGAATCCGGGCCACACGCTCCAGACGACCGCCCTGGTCAACGAAGCCTATCTCCGGCTCGTCGATTCCAATCGCGTCAATTGGCAGGACCGAAATCATTTCTTCGCAATATCCGCCCAGTTGATGCGTCGTATCTTGGTTGACTCTGCGCGGAAGCGGAATAGCCAAAAGCGCGGCGGCGATAAGATGTTGGTCACGCTTGATGAGAACGCCGAGATCGCTGTAAAAGAACAGTCCGAACTTATTGCTCTCGATGAAGCTCTTAAAAGGCTTGCCAAGATGAACGCCCGCCAGTGTCAGATCGTAGAACTCCGCTATTTCGCCGGGCTCTCTGAAGCTCAGATCGCTGAAACACTGGAAATATCGACGCGTACAGTAAGAAGAGACTGGAATTTGGCGCGTGCATGGCTTTACCGTGAGCTAAAGAACTCGGATTAACGACAACGCCCGGCGTATGACTGCTGAAGAATGGGACAAGATAAATGAGCTATTCAATACGGCTCTCGATCTCGCCCCGGCCGATCGCGAAGCCTATCTGAAAGGCGCTTGCGAGGGTGACGATCATCTCTTGACCGAGGTACGCTCGCTTCTTGTTGCTGAGGATGAGGCAGGCGATTTTATCCGTAAGCCGCTGCTCCCAAACTTGCACAACCTTAGCGAACCCGAACATGAATCGGCTCTTATCGGTAAAACTATCGGTAATTTCCTTGTTGAAAGAAGCATCGGCTCAGGCGGGATGGGCGATGTCTTTTTAGCTATGGACCTCCGGCTTGGCCGCAAGGTCGCGCTCAAGATGCTGCCTAACTCGCTTGCCAGCGATCCCACTTTCCTAAAGCGCTTTGAGAATGAAGCAAAGGCCGCAGCGACACTCAACCACCCAAACGTTGCTACCATTTACTCGGTAGAAGAGATCGACGGCAAACAGGTCATCGCTATGGAGTATGTCGAGGGGAAAACGCTCGATCAGCTCACTCCGTCAAAGGGGCTTGATATCGCGACGTTTCTCGATTGGTTCACCTGCCTTTCCGATGCTCTCAAACACGCTCACGAACGTGGAGTCATCCACCGCGACGTCAAACCCGGAAACATTATCGTTACGCCGAACGGCATCCCGAAGATCCTGGACTTCGGCCTCGCCCAGTTTGATAGAACACGCTATCTAATGGGATCGGACGAGACGAGCATTACCCAACCCGGTCAAATAATCGGCACGCCATCGTATATGTCGCCCGAGCAGGCGGAAGGTAAGGAGGTCGACCAGCGGACGGACATATTCAGCCTCGGCGTAGTCATGTACGAATCGCTCTCCGGCGAGCGACCGTTCACAGGCAACAGTCACGCCGAGGTCGTAAGCAATCTGCTGAAGACCGATCCGCCGCCGCTTAGAACACTTCGCCCCCAAACGCCATCCGAAATAACCCGCCTGGTCGAACGCTGTCTGGTGAAATCACGTCGTCGTCGCTGTCGATCGATGGACGAAGTGAACGACATCTTGAGTGAAGCTTGGGGACGAATTTCTACTACCGGATCGCGCAATTCGCTCCGAAAGATCTACCGTGAGTTCAACCCGGAATCGAATCGCTGGGCTGGGAGCATTGTTTTAGTGGTTTTGATAGTCGCCGTGGCGGCAAGTTATCTCTTTTCTGACCCGCAGCCGGAACTGCCGATATCGTTCGAGAACATGACGCCGCGTTCGCTCTCTCAGTCGAACAACGTGGTCTATGCTCACACAGCTCCCGATGGCCTCTCCTACGTCTATAACACGATTGAGGATGACGGCCGCCGCGCTATGTGGCTCCGCCGTTTGAACGATAGAACCTCGCTCCAGCTTTTGCCTCCGGCGTCGGTCTGGTTCTGGGGCGGACTCGCGATAACCGAAGACGCAAGTCAGGTCTTTTACATCACTGCCGAACGGCTGGCAAGATTTGGCACACTCTACCGCATCTCGTCGCTTGGCGGAACACCGCGAAAGCTTGTCGAGGGCATAAACGACCTCGGATCGCTTTCACCTGACGGCAAACGCATTCTATATGTTCGCTATGGCGATCGCGTTGAGATCCTTTCGGCGGATATTACGGACGGCAGCGATGAGCAGACCCACTTCCGGGCCGAAAAGGGAGCGATCATCCGCGACCCCCAATTCTCGAATGATGGAATGCAGATCTATTACAGCAAGGTCGTAAACAATGGCGGAACGGAAGCGTGGACATTGAATGCCGTCGAAACAACCGGCGAGAACGAGCGGATCATCACGGGCCCGCGTCGTGGACGGATAAGCGAGGTTGCCGTTCTCGGGAAAGGGCGGGGATTGCTCGTGAATCAGGTCGATGCAGACTCTAACCTGAATCAAATATATTTCGTTTCGCAACGCGACGGCCGCGAGACGAGGATCACGAACGATCTAAACTCGTATTTTGGCTTAAGCGTAACCGCCGACGATCACTCGATCGTAACAGCACGGCGACAAATGATGAACGACATTTGGGTCGGCACTCCGGACGATGATGCAAGCTTTGCGAAGATCACCAATGAGCCTACCGTCAACGCCCGGGTCGAATGGACGCCTGACGGTCGGGTGGTCTATGACGCTCTCGAGAACAGCATTCCGCATATCTGGATCATGAACGCCGACGGCACCGGAGCCGAACAGATCTCGCCTTTGGATTCGGCGGACTCTGAGCCGCAGGTATCCCCATCCGGCGAGAGCGTTGTATTTGTGTCCGATCGAACTGGTGAACGGAAAATATGGCGTATGGATATTGACGGAAGCGATCCTGTAATGCTAGGGCCGACGTCCGGTTCCGGATTGCAACCCCGATTTTCACCGGACGGTGGCAACGTCTATTTTGTTTGGATGGACGGGGCCGAGAAGAAGATGGGCATGGTCTCGATCGATGGCGGCGAAGTTCGGGCGCTGCCGCCATTTAGCGATACCTATTGGGCATTTTCCCCCGATGGCAAAACCCTCGCCTTTTCTTATTATGACGAAGAATTGAAAAGGCCAAAGGTCAGGATCAGGCCGGTCGATCAACCATCCGACGGCGTTACGCTCGATATCGCCCCCTCGCACATCTTCCAATGGACTCGGGATGGTAAAAGGCTGATATATAAAGAGAGGGAGGCGGGGGAAAACCCCTTTTCGACTATCTTGATCATTGACCCGGTCTCCGGGAAAAAGGACCAATATCTGACTACGGGAACAGACACCGTCTTTGATATGGCGATCTCACGGGATGGACGGCAGGCGGCCGTTATTCGCGGCCGGTTGATGACCGATGCAGTGATGCTGTCGAACAACCGGTAAACGAAAAAGCCGCCGGGATCTAGCCGGCGGCTTTTCGGATAATGGCGGGGCCGACGGGACTCGAACCCGCGACCTCCAACGTGACAGGCTGGCGTTCTAACCAACTGAACTACGACCCCGCATGTGAACTGGAACTGGTGGGCACGAAGGGACTCGAACCCCTA
>JBBQTV010000065.1:0-16910 GCA_038212935.1 Pyrinomonadales bacterium
TGCAGGCACGCGGCTGCCACAACATTGGCTTCGTCTCGCCTACACATTTTGCTCCCCAAATGGCCCGTGCGATCTTGATCGCCGCCGAAAATGGTTTCAACCTGCCGATCGTTTACAACACGAACGCGTACGATTCCGTCGAGGTTTTGAAATTGCTAGACGGCATCGTCGATGTTTATCTGCCCGACCTCAAATACGCCGATGCGGACGCGGGCTTTCAGTATTCCAAGGTCCGCGATTATCCGCGTTATGCCCGAGCCGCGATCAAAGAAATGCATCGCCAGATGGGCAGCGGACTTGTTTTTGGCGGAAACGGTTTGCTAAAAAGGGGCTTGCTCATTCGCCTGCTCGTGTTGCCGAATGACATCGCTGGCCTCGAAGAAAATCTCCGCTGGATCCGCGACGAGCTCGGCCCGAAGACCGCCATTTCCCTGATGGCCCAATACTACGCCACCAACAAAGCCGCGACCGACGATCGCTACATCTTACTCTCCCGACGCATCTCCGAAGGCGAATGGTTCGACGCCGTCTCGCTGCTCGAAACGCTCGGCATAGAAGAAGGCTTCATGCAGGAATACGAATCGGCGTCGCATTACTACCGCCCAGATTTTGACGATGCCGACGAGCCCTTCAGGGATATACGAGATTTTGTATCGTCCGAACGGTCGGAAACAGACGGTGGATTTCAATAGGATGAGAAAAGTTTCAACGATTTCAGTCTTATTGGCAGTTTGGCTTTCCTTCGCGTGTTCGCAGACGCCAGAGCGCATAACTTTCGATTCAAATAGGTAGAAAGCCGGCGACGCGTCCATTCGACGGCCTATGAGTTGGGACATCTATGAACGGAAGCTCATGAACGGTTTAGGTCGAAAGGAGGTTGTGAACCTCTTGGGAGACCCTGATTATGAAGAATCTTCATTCTTCGCATACGAGACAGATGACCGTTATGCGTGGTTAAAAGTCGTTTTAGTGGCGCGACTTAACATGATTGTACATTTCGATAAAACGGGCCAGACCGTGACGGGGCTTGGATTTGCGGATAGATAGGATTTCTTATGTTTGGAAAGATAGCACCGGACTTCAGATTAAAAGACGGCGATGATAGCGATTGGACGCTGAGGGATCATCTCGGCCAAATTGTCGTGCTGATATTTTATCCGGCGGACAATTCGCCGGTTTGCACGGCGCAGCTTTGTTCTGTACGGGATCATTGGTCGGAGTATCAGGCGACGGGGGCTGAGGTCGTGGGCATCTCGACCGATTCCGTCGAATCGCACAAAGGCTTTGCCGAAAAGAACGAATTGCCGCTGAAGCTGCTAGCGGACACTGACCGGAAAGTTTCGGAAATGTATGGAATGAAGTCCTGGCTGCCCGGCCGCTCGGCCCGCGGTGTAGTCGTCATCGATAAAAAAGGCAGGATCGCCTATCACAAAGTCCAAACCGTCAGTCTTTTTAAACCTTCGGATGACGAAGTGCTGGCAGCTATCAATCAAGCAAACTCGATCTAACTACGGGTAACAACAATTCTTCGCACGGCTTCGACGTACGTACCGTGCTCTTGTTCGAGGATGCGGGCCGAGAGGGTTTCTGGGGTGTCGTCCGGGAGAACGGGAACCACACGTTGGAGGATGATGGGGCCGGCGTCGAGGTCTTCGTTAACGAAGTGGACGGTGCAGCCGGAGGTTTTTTCGCCGGCGGCAATGGCGCGTTCGTGGACGTGGAGTCCGGGATAGTCGGGAAGCAGGCTTGGGTGAATGTTTACGATCTTGTCGGGAAATGCCTGCACGAACAGCGGCGAAAGCAGACGCATGTAGCCCGCGAGGCAGACCAACTCCACTCGGCGTTGTTCCAGAGCCGCGACGATCTCGGCGTCGTGCTCTTCGCGCGTTCGGCCGTTTCTTTCGATGACCAGAGTCTCGACGCCGCGTTCCGCCGCTTTCGCCAGGCCCGCCGCGTCCGCCTTGTCGCTGATAACAACCGCGACCTCCGACCCCGGTATCTCGCCGCTCGCCACGGCGTCAACCAAAGCCACCATATTCGACCCACGACCTGATATTAGAATTCCTATTTTCATTGACTTCGGCGAAAACCTACTTGTACAATATTATTGTACAAGGAGTGCAATATGTCGATAGAAGTAAGTTACAGCGAAGCAAGGAACAACTTAGCATCAATTTTGGATCAAGTCACCGATGATTCTGAGGTGGTCGTCATCAAACGCCGGGGACACGAACCCGTCGCTATGATCAGCGCGGCCGAGCTCTCGAGCCTGATGGAAACCGAGTATCTGTTTCGTTCGCCGAAAAATGCTGCACGCCTGGAAAAAGCGATCAAACGGACGCTTGCCGGTGCAGGTGAAAAAACTACGGTAGAAGAGCTTCGCGAGGAATTCGGTGCAGAAAAACGAAAAAAGAAATAGAAAGCGAGATGCTGTGTTTCAACCGGAGTTTCTTGAAGACCTGCGATGCTGGGCCGACAAAGACCGGCGACTCTTGCTCAAAACTCTAGACCTTGTCGACGCGATCCTGCGTGAGCCTTTTACCGGGATCGGGAAACCGGAACCGCTTCGGCATCAGCCGACCGGAACCTGGTCGCGTCGGCTTAACAAAGAACATCGCGTCGTTTACATGGTCCTAGATGACCGAATTTCTTTTTTACAGGCCAGGTACCATTATTAGAAATGAAGATGTTTCTGCGATCGATATTTACATTCGGCATTCTGCTATTTTCGGCGAACGCTGCTTATCCGTGCTCGTGCTTGCACGTCAGCCATCGTCAAGAGTTTCGACAAACCCCCGTCGTTTTCGCTGGTAGCGTAACGAATATAACGGAAGATACGACTTACGTACCGCCGCAGCTGAAAGACGCAAAGATCTCCGATGAAGTTCGTGCTCGTCTTCAAGAATCGATCAACTCGCGAAAGCGCTATCGTGTGACTTTCAAGGTGGATAATCGATTCAAGGGAGTCAGCGGCCAAGGGATGTCTCTCTATGCTTTTTCGAGTGACAGTTTCTGTTCCCCACCCGGGTTTATCGAGGGGGAGAAATACTTGGTCTATGCGTATCGTGAAGAAAATGATCTTTTTGCCGGCGGCCTTTGTTCACGAACGGGGAAATTAAAAGGCCGATCTAAAGAATATAAGGAACTAAAAAGCTTTTGGTTTCGATTCAGAAGCCGCCTCGGAATTTAGCCGCACATCGTCGTCCGTTTCGTTCAAAATCGCTTAGGTTCGCCCATCATCTTTCTGAATTCGTTAGTTTGGTGCCCATCTGGGCATGATCCGGCTCCCGCTTAGTCTGTTATAAAAACTGCAGGACGCCGAAGGTATGGGCATCGTAGATGACGTTTGAGTTTTTGGGGTCCTGGACGTATTGGACGTTGACGAGGCGGTCGCGTTCGACGATCGGTGAAAGGCCGATCTGAAAGTCGGCAGCGGTCGTCTCGGCAATCACCCATTTTCTCTGCGCCCAGTCCAAATCCAGTTGGTTATCGTTGGCGAAATTGCCCTGCGGGACGGCGACGGTGATGTGCTGCGGCGAATATAGCAGCAGATATTCTTCTCCGATCTGCTCGAGCATGGAGGCAAGCAGGATCGTCTTGTTGCTGCAATCGCCAGAGCGTGTCATCAGCGTTTCGCTCGCGCGTTTCAGCTTTTCACGCGTCGAGACGGCCTCGGTATAACTGTATTCGATCTCGGTCGAGACGAAATCGGTCAACCGCTGAATTCGGGCCTCGCGGTTGTCGCCGACGCCGGCCAGAAGCGTGTCGATCAGCCTCTTGAGCGAAGGCTCGCCCGGTTTTGCGACCATGATGCCGTGATTGGCGAACGCCATCTGCGGCTGATCGCTCCGCGACGGCGCCTTTGCCACCAGGTTGCCGCCGTAGAGCTGTAAGTTGTTCGAGAAATTGCTGAGTTCGCTCAGACTCAGTGTGTAACTAGCCGTGCTAAACGGAAAGTTTACGGACTGGTCGGTGTCCAGGCGGAAGTTGTCGATCGTCGTTTTGAAGAATCGCATTGCCACCGGATTCGGCCGCAGCTTGTATTCGTCGATCTGGATGACGCCGTTGGCATTCTTGCCGAAATCGATCTTGCCCGGATCAACGAAATACTTCGCGAGGTATGATTGAAATTCTTCTTCGGGCGTTTCCGGGAAAGTGAAATAGACCTCTTTCTCCCGCCAGCGATATTTCTCCAGCCTGCCGATGCCCAGAAGCTGCGTGCGAAGCTCCTCGCCGGAAAAGCTCGGCTGGGCAAGCAGGTAAACCATCGATTCGCGAACCTCGGCGGATTTTATCGCGGCAAAGTCGGGCGGCGGCGGGGCCGTGTACCGATAAGCTCCGTAGCCCGCGGCCCCGACAAACACGAATGCGGCGATTGCGATCAAGATCGCCTTTACATTCGTGCCGGATCGTTCCTCTGTCTCAAATAAACTGCCTGATGCCATGTTGACCTCTACTTCTGAAATGCTTTCAACCGTTTGTCGAGGTTCGTCGCGAACGTATGCCCCGGGGAAAGTTTCAATATCATATCGACGTCCTTCCGGGAAAGAGTGTAATTCTTTGTGTCAAAGTAAACGGCGGCACGGAAAACATAGGCTCCGATATACTGCGGGTCCAGGCTTAGCGCCTTGTTCAGGTCGGCGATGGATGCGGTGTTGTTCTTTAAGCGGTTATGTGAGATTGCCCGGTCGAGATAGGGTTTAGCGAAGTCCGGCTTCATTTGGATCGCCTTGTTAAAATCTGCCATCGCAAGCTCGTCCTTGTTGGTGACGCGATAGATAACTCCTCGGTTGTTCACCGCCTCAACATAACTTGGATCAAGTTTGATCGCGATATTGATGTCGGCCAGGGCGAGGTCATACTTCTTTTCGCGATACGAGACAGAACTTCGGTTTACGAACGCCTTCATGTACTGCGGGTTGAGCTGGATCGCACGGTCATAATCCGCCCTGGCCAGCACCAAATTCCCGCTATCCGAATAGGCAATGCCGCGATTGTAATAGAACTGCGGGTCGGAGGCTGACAGAGCAAGCCCACGCGTGTAGGCAGCTATAGCGCCGGCGTGGTCCTTATTCTTGTTTTTCGCGAGGCCAAGCTGAAACCAGGCGTCGACAGAGTTCGGATTGATCGCGAGGGTTTTGTTGTAATCCGCGATTGCGGGCGTGGTCTGGCCGGAAAAATAATAGGCCTGCCCGCGATTGAACCAGGCCTCCTGGGCGGTCGGCATCAAACGGATCGCTTCCGAAAAGCTTTTTATCGCCTCGGCGTAGGCTTTGTTCTTATAGTGCTGGTTGCCGGTTTGGAGGTGCTGCTGGGCGGTCTGGGCAAACGCGGAAGCTGAAATGAATGCGAAAAAAGCGAGCGACAATACGAACTTCTTCATAGTTGCTTGGGTTTCTCCTTGTAATTTGACTGCGGTCAGATCGTGACCGTTCCGTCCCCTTTTGTAACTCTGCCGATGGGCCGGCAGCCTGCGATCGAACCTTCGATCGCCTTGGCCGAATCCGGCGAGCAGACGACGATCATGCCGATTCCCATGTTGAACGTTCTGAACATTTCCTGAACGGAGACATTGCCCAGCTCTTGCATGAGGCCGAAGATGGGCAGCTCGTCCCACGTTCCCCGTTCGATCTCAACCGAGACACCTTCGGGCAAAATTCGCGGGATGTTTTCGAGGAAGCCGCCGCCGGTTATGTGAACCAGGCCTTTGATAGTTCCGCCGCTGAGCAGCGGGCCGATCTGCGGGAGAAAGCTTTTGTGCGTCGCGAGCAGTGCTTCGCCGACCGTCGTGCCAAGTTCGTCCAAAAATGTATCTACTTTGTAATTACCGACTTCAAAGAAAAGCTTTCGGGCCAGCGAATAACCGTTCGTCTGCAGGCCATTTGACGGAATGCCGAGCAAGATATCGCCGGCCTCGATAGACTTTCCATCGATCACTTTTTCCTTATCAACAACGCCCACGATGAAGCCGGCCAGATCATATTCGCCGGGCGGATAGAAGTCCGGCATCTCGGCAGTTTCGCCGCCGAGCAGGACGCAACTATTCTCTCGGCACGCTCTAGCCATTCCCTCGACAACCGAGGCCGTTACATCGGGCTCAAGCTTTCCGGTAGCGAAATAATCAAGAAAGAACAGCGGCCGCGCACCTTGGACCAAGATATCGTTGACGCAATGATTAACCAGGTCGGCTCCCACCGTGTTGTGAATGCCGGTTTCGAATGCGAGCTTCAATTTGGTTCCAACGCCATCTGCCGATGCGACCAATATCGGGTCGGCCATGTCCGGAAAAGCTCCTGAAAACATCCCGCCAAAGCTGCCGATCTCGGTCAGCGTCCGTTCATTAAATGTGCTCCGGGCATACTCGCGGATCTTCGCGACCGCGCGGTTCGCGTTGTCGATAGAAACACCCGCGTCAGCGTATGAAATTGATTTGGTCATTGCGGTTCCCTGGCGATAGTCGAGCATTTCTTGATTATTGCCCGGTCAAATGTAAGTAGTTCGTTTCCGTTCAGCTTTGCCTCAGCGACCGAATAGCAATCGGCAAATGAGAGGGTTTTCTGGGAAACGTAAAGGTCAAACACTTCCTCGATCAGGTTTTCATTGAATGCAAGCGTCTCCACATCAAAAAGGATAGCCATCGAGTCTCTTATAAATCGCCGGTCGAGCTTATAAACCTTTTCTAGAACAAAGACACATTCCGAAACCACTACATCGGTAAGATAACATGAGGAACCGCCTAAATACTCGGCGGCTCTATCAGATTTTTCGGGAACGTCATTGAGAATAAGGCGAATGACGACGTTTGCGTCAAGGCTTGTTGCGTTCATTTCCTGACAGCCTCTTTTGCGGCAATGTCGCGAAGCTCGCGAGCCGTCAGGCCTTTTAATTTCTTAGGAAGCGCCACTTTCTTTAGCATTTCATTGCGGCGTTCTTGAAACACTTCTACAGAAATACCGGCGTCGATCTCCACATTGTTTCTTTTGTTTACGAACACGCGCACTTTCTGCCCGGTGCGCAAACCGAGGTTTTTGCGGATCCGTGCGGGGAGAGTTATCGTCCCTTTACTCGTGATAGTAGTGCCGTGTTTCGTCATGCAATACATTTTATAGAAAGTATTACGTTTTGTCGATTTCTTTCAAGTTATTTTTTTTCATACTTTAGGCAATTCGATCTGAAAATGTTTCTTGAGTAAATCATAGAAAACCAGGTCCCACTCGACAGGTTGTTCGTGTCGTTGATCGGTGGTGGTGATAATCAGCTTTTTGTCAGTCAAGGTCTTGCGGCCGTTACCGGTCAATATCGAACACAACGCACCTTTTGTGAAATGCGAGTCAGCCGAGTATTGCTGATAAGCACACATTTCCTCGAAGTCGGAGAGAGCGCGTGGCGTGTCGGTAAAGATATACTGGCTGGCCCATTCGTCGCCTTCGCGCTTTACGATCTCGAGATATTCGCCGTCAAAACGCCGGATCATGAAGTTACCTGACGCATCCACCTGTTCCACATCCAGCAAAAATCGCAGCGGCTCCACCACGAAATCGCCAAAGCCGACATCGGCCAAATATTCGTTGTCGCCGATCGAAACAATTATCGCCGCGTGGTCAAATTCCGGCCCATGGCCCGAGCCATTGTAGACGCGTCCCGAGACCAACTTCGTTTCGAAACCGAGAGATCTCAGCAGCTCGCTGAACAATCCATTGAGCTCATAACAGAAACCGCCGCGACGTGCCGTAACGATCTTGTGAAAGAATCGCTTAATATCTATTGCGATCGGCCGCTTCCAGTTTATATCCAGATTCTCAAACGGAACGCTCAATAAATGGTTGTGCTGCAATCTCCGAAGGGTTTCTTCGTTGGCCGGCAGATCGTCCGATCCGATCCCGATCCTTTCGAGATATGTATCCGTTTTGAATCTGCCTGATGCGTCCATTGATCCACTGTTCGACGTGACGTAAAGCGATGCGCTTTCGTCACCGTTGCCGTGAATGCGATATTATAATAGCGAGCGAGCGAAAGCTGAATATAGTCCACTATGATTTCGTTGACCTTACCCGATTTTCGCGATTAATATTTTTCAGGGACACAATTATGAGTTTTACATTGCACGACATGGGGTCTGAGAACTTCGAGTTTTCGGCGAATGTATGGAATTGGAAAGCAGCGGTCGAGGTCATCAAGAGCCTCGACATCATCAGCGAAGGCAAAGTCCGCCAGATGGGCTACAACGCAATGGGTGTAAAGGTTGATGTCGAAGACGCTCACGCCATCGGCCAGAAGATCCGCGAAAAGGTGCTACCAAGGCTTGAGCCGAATAAGCGAATGTATTCCGACCTTTCAATTACTGATCAACCCGATGACGGCACTATCCATCGAGACGAGGATGAACAGTGGCGAAATTATAGCGTCAGTCACGACTGGCTCAAGGACTTTGCAGATTTCTGCCTGCGGTCGAAGGGCTTCCAGATCTTTTGAGCCGGCCGCTTGCCTAGACACATCGCCATCAGCTCCTGTCGGTAAATGGAAATTCTCAACGACATCTCGACCACGCTCACACCATGGCTCAGCAATATCTGGGTCTATATGCTGTTCCTTGTCTTCGTTGCTACCTTTCATGGTTACGGGGCGGCGTGGCTTGCTGTGCGTATGCTCTTTCGCCCGCGTGAACCATTCAAGGTGCTCGGCATCACGCTATTTCCGCAAGGGATGATACCGCGGCACCGCGAACGCCTTGCTAACGCCATCGGTAAAGCGGTCGGCGAAGAGCTTGTCTCGCAGGAAACGATCATCGAGGAACTCCTCGGCAAAGATTTTCTCCGCAAAAAGATCCGCAGCGTTATCGATTCCTACACCGAAGAGTTGCTCTCGCAGAATTATCCGTCGCTCATCGACGCTCTTCCCGCGGGGCTCCGCGAGGCTGCACTTGATTCGATAACCTCGCTGCAATTTAAGGTCGCGGAACACATCGAGTCGGTCCTGCAAAGTGAAGAGTCGCTGCAGACCATCAGCGGCTTTGTGGAACGCCGCGTGGATGAGGTACTGTCGCGTCGGGTCTCGGAGGTCGTGGACGACAAGACATTCAGGCAGATCGTCGAATTTC
The DNA here is from genome assembly GCA_038212935.1 of Pyrinomonadales bacterium. Lineage (GTDB taxonomy): Bacteria > Acidobacteriota > Blastocatellia > Pyrinomonadales > Pyrinomonadaceae > OLB17. The sequence goes on from JBBQTV010000065.1 coordinate 9,098, forward strand.
TTGATACACGTATCCGTTCCGCCCTGAATTCCGATGTTCTCGAAGACAAGATCGCCGAATTCGTCGATACTTGGCTCACTGGCCTAACCACTAACACAACGCCGCTCGGCGAGATGTTCACGATCGATGCGGTTGGCCTGCTAAAGGAAAAGGCTAACGAGCAGATCGCTCCGATGGCGCATCACCTGACCGAGATCGCCGCGGCCGAACGCACGCGCGATCAGATCGGAGCTTTGATCAAGAAAGAGGTACATCAGTACTACGAGGCGCTGCCGTTTTTCAAAAAGATCTTTGTCTCGCGTGACAATCTGATCGGCGAGGTCGACGACCTTGTTAACGAAAGCTTGCCTAAGCGGATCGAAGAAACGCTGAAAGGCGACTTCTTCGCCGATGAGGCTCGGTCGTTCATTAACAGCAGCATCGATAACGCGCTCAGCCGTCCGCTGCCGGAGCTTATCGGCACGGTCAATCAGGAGCAGCTCGACCGCCTCAAGCAGCAGATCACTCAAGCGATAGTAAAACTTCTCCGCGGCGAGGCGGTCATGAAGCAGGTTTCGGCGTACGTTGCTCAGACGATCCAGACGTTTCGCCCGCACAGTATCGATTCGATAATGCGGACGATCGACCCACAGTCCGAGACAAAGCTGAAAATCATGCTCTCAAAAAGCTTGATGAGCGTCATTGCAAAACCGGAGACCTCGCGGATCATAAACGAAATGCTCGCACGCCAGATCGATGCCCTGCTTTCCGCTCCGATCGGCCGGCTATCTGACCACATATCCGAGGAAAAGGTCCGTTCGGCCGGCGACGCTGTTGCGGATACGGTCATCAACGCCATCCGCGAGAAACTGCCCGAAGCCGTCAAAGAATTCGATGTCGGCGGGGTCGTTCGCGAAAAGATAATGCACTATCCCGCCGAAAAGCTCGAGGGCCTGATCATGTCCGTGGCCAAGGAACATCTGCGAACCATCGAACTATTCGGTGCCGCAATGGGCCTGCTTATCGGCATCGTCCAGGCCGGTCTTCATTACTTCACGAAATAACTGTTCAAGAATTTTTAAGAATCGCGGAACTTTTGCCTTCCCGGCGTCGTTTCCCCACATCAGCTAGGTAATACATCCGGAGGCATTATGAAAAAAATCGGACTTATAATTTTCGCGGTCGCACTGATCGTCGGCGTTCTCTTCGCCAATCTCGTTTCATTCGGAAAGATATCTTCGCCGCTTTCATTTGATATTAGCTTTGGTAAAGGCGTTCGGGGCTCCGGCAACATTGTTACCGAGCAGCGTGATCTGGCGGGCTTTACTTCGGTCGATGTAAGCAGCGTCTTTCAGGTCGAGCTAACCGCCGGCAAAGAATTCGCGGTCGAGATCGAAGCTGATGACAACCTGGTCCCGCTGATCAAGACCGAGGTGGTCGATGGCAAACTCAAACTCTCGACCACGCAAAGCATCCGCGGCCGCAGCCGCATGATCGTTCGTATATCGGCACCCGACATCGAACGCGTTGACGTTTCGGGAGCGGCGAAGGTAAACGTTGCGGACATTAAGAATCACGTGTTCACGGTCGATACCAGCGGTGCATCAAAGGTGACCGTCGCCGGCGAGACATCAAAGCTCAACATCAGCGTCAGCGGTGCCAGCAAGGTAAGTGCCGAGCAGCTTCGTGCGGAAAATGCGACCGTCGACGCGAGCGGCGCAAGCAAGATCAATGTGAACGCAACTAACGTCTTGCGTGCGGACGGTTCGGGTGCGAGCAGCATTCGCTATGTCGGCATGCCGGCATCGATAGAAAAGAACACCTCCGGCGCAAGCACCGTTAAGCCGATGGATCAGTAAATTTTCCTGTAGTCTGTATCAATTCGCCCGGGACAGAGCTTCGGCTTATGTCCCGGGCTTTTTATTTCGGTCTGAGGTCGGTTAATATTCCGCCAATGGGATTTCATCGAAACCTAGCTTTCTGGGGCGGCATCATTTTAGCGGTACTTGCGATACTTGGATTGATCCAGATCCTTCGCGTGAATTCGCCGGAGGTAGAGCGAACGTCGATACCGGTCGTTCGCTACACGAGCGGCTCAGTGATCGAAGGCCCGGTGACGGTCCAGCCGGGAGAATTCCTATCGTTCCGGATGAATCTGAATCGGGCGGCAATGCTTAAAGGGGGTTTCGATGCGGTAAAGCGCGATGGCGAAGCGGCGTGTCTCATCCTTGATGATGAGAATTTTGCCCAATTTCAAAAAGGTGGCGAATTCACCGCCGAGCTAAACATAGGCCCGCTGCCGAGCGTCGTCGTTTCGCGAAAGATCGGCCCGGGCGTATTTCACCTTATTTTCGACAATCGCTCGAACAAAGCCGAGGCTGTCGATCTCACAACATCTTTCTCGGTCGAGTAGCTTAGGTTTCCACCGCCTTCATCCATACGCCGCATGTCGCCCCTTCGCGGTCCGATCCGCAGACGATGATGTCCACATGGATCGTGCCTGCCCTTAGAACGCGAAGTTCGGTCAGCTCGTCCGTGAGCAGGCGATAGATCCTCGCAAACCGTCGGCGGTTTAATTCTTCCTCCTTGTTGTGCCATTCTTTCTTAGCGGTCAGCCGCTCGAAAAACTCGTCCGCATCGATCGTCGATATCGGTCCGCCGGCCCGGCCGGTGATCTCTTCAACGATCTTTTTATCCGAAACGTCCGGTCCGAGCTTGATGCGAAATGCTTCCGGGGTGGAGTCGATCTCGCTTACAAAGACGGCCCTCCGTGTAGCTCGTTTTAGCTTTTGTTGTAGATCGGTATTTTTATTTTCGGACATAAATTTTTTTTGCTGATTTCAGCCCATTTTTGACCCGATCAGTGTCTGTAAATTAACATAAATTTTCGAAAAATTTCATACAAACCATTGCATAAAAAAGCGCTTACAACAACGCAAACGGCCTCGAAAACTTCTGTGGATTTCCGTTTGCAATGGCCATTTCTCTATGGTAATCTGACTTCCGTTTTCGAGATAGCACTCCTTGTAAATGTTGTAAATAAATAACTTAAAGTGTCACTTTAAGTTTGTGGTGCATTTCCACAGTCTTGTGGATATCTCTGTGGAAAACGAATTGGAAGGGATCGTTGGACAAATTCACGTACGTTGAGAACTCTCATATTTTCAATCGTTTCGCCGTCCGCGCCGCCTCCCAATGTTAAGCCATCGGCGTTGCCACGGCTTGGTAATACTAAAACTACTTTTAAACTGTTTGGAGACCCTGTGTGGAAGCTCTTCTAGAGAAGACTGAAATTTGGAACAAGATACTCGTTTCGATCGAGAGTCGTCTCAATCCTCACATCTTTGATTCGTGGTTTCGCCGTATTCAATTCCTCGGATTTGACGACGAAGGCCGAACGCTTAATCTGCGTGCCGGACAGGTGACCAAAGATTGGGTCGTCATTTATTATTCCGGTTTGCTCTCAGAATGTTTGGCGGCTGTCGATCGCGAAGGATTTCAGATCGCATGGGAGATCGATCCGTCAGAAACGGAAGATGATCGATTTGACGCTCCCGACGAGAATGAGACCGCGGAGGCCGAAGATCGTAGCTCGGCCGCCCGCCCATTCGAACGCAATGGTGCCGCTGCTGTTCCGGCGAGTTCGACGACTAACTTTGTCGATATAGAACCCGTCGAGAATTCACTTAATCCAAAATACACTTTCGAGAAATTCGTTGTCGGTTCATGCAATCAGTTTGCACATGCCGCCGCACTCGGTGCCGCCGTATCACCCGGCAACACGTACAATCCACTTTTCCTTTATGGCGGAACGGGCCTCGGCAAAACTCACCTGATGCACGCCATCGGCCATTCGATCAAATCAGAGAACCGGCATTTGCGCGTCTCATACATAACCAGCGAAAAGTTCATGAACGAACTCATTAACGCTATTCGTTATGACAAGACTCACAGTTTTCGCGAAAAATACCGGTCGATCGATGTCCTGCTGATGGACGACGTTCAGTTCTTTGCCGGTAAGGAACGCACACAGGAAGAATTTTTCCATACCTTCAACGCCCTTCATAACAGCCAGAAGCAGATTGTCATCTCATCCGATTGCCCTCCGCGTGATATTCCTACGCTCGAGGAACGACTTCATTCGCGGTTCGAGTGGGGATTGATCGCTGATATCGAACCGCCTGACCTTGAAACAAAGGTCGCCATCCTAAAACGAAAGGCGGACCTCGACGGTATCGACCTGACTGATGAGATCGCTATCTTCATCGCCTCAAAGATCAAGAGCAACGTTCGCGAACTTGAAGGATCGCTCGTCCGCCTCGTTGCCATAGCATCGCTTCGGGGCGTGCCTATTACTAAAATGCTCGCTCAGGACGCTCTGAAGAACATCATCGACAGCGAGCGGCCGGAGGGCTTAACGATGGAACGCATCGCCCGCGTCGTCGCTTCGCAATACAAGCTGACGGTCGATGAAATGAAGTCGAAGAGCAACAGCCGGGCCATCTCATTCCCTCGGCAAATAGCGATGTATCTGTGCAAGCGGTTGACGAAACACAGCTTTCCCGAGATCGGCCGTGAGTTCGGCGGCAAGCATCACACGACCGTTATGCACTCTGTCGATAAGATAGACGCACTTACCAAAGAAGATAGAAATTTCCACAAGACCATAAGCGACTTTATTGACAATCTTTGCAACTAGTTAAGGGCACCGGGTGACAATATGAAGACAAAAGATATCCACATGAAATTCCGAGATGTTGTATCTGTAAACCTTTTGTTTGCCGCACTTGAGAAAAGTTATCCACTTTTCCTCAGAGCCGGATCAGATATTGGTGTGGAAAGGGGTGGAAATCCGGAGCGTGATCGGGTCTTCCACATCCTGCGGGAGTTTTCCACAAGTTTTCCACATTCCCCTGTGGACGGAAACGGCCAATAGATACGGTATTTTAGGGCGGTTTTTCACATATTCACAGGCCCTACTAGTATTACTAGGTTTAAATACAATTATTATTCTTGTATTAGTCAGAAAATTGCAGGGGCGGTAAAATCAAGTTTTAGGAGTTGAGAAAATGGAATTTACGATCAAGCAAAGTGTCCTGAAAGATGAACTCGGTTACATTCAAGGCGTCGTCGAACGGAAGAGCACGATCCCCGTCCTGTCAAATATTCTGATCGAATCGCTCGGCGAAGGTTCGATCCGCATCGTCGGCACCGATCTAGATGTGACGATCCGCTGCGATGCCGAAGCCGATATCAAAACACCGGGTGCGATGTGCATACAGGCACGTAAGCTTTTCGATATCGTCCGGACGCTAGACGGCGGCGATGTCCATTTCAAAAAAGAAGATAACGAATGGGTCAGGATGAAGTCGGGCCGGGCTAATTTCCGCCTCGCTGGTGTGAACCGCGAACAGTATCCGGAGATCCCGATTTTCAAGTCGGCGCCGCTTAAGCTGTCGGCAGAGATATTTAACTACTTCATCCAAAACACAGCGTTTGCGATCACGAATGAGCAAAGCCGCTTCACACTGTCTGGTGCGAAGTTCATGCTCGCGGACGGCGTCGCCCGCATGGTGACGACCGACGGCCACCGCCTGGCCTTCGTCGAGCGTGCGATAGAAGCGGCCGGCGACGATAAAATGGATGCCCTGATCCCCAAAAAGGCTTTGCTGGAGCTCGTGAAAATTTCCCGCGGGTTCAACGGCGATATCCAGTTCGGCGAGGACCAGAATCACATCTACTTCGAAGCCGAAGGCCGATTGCTGATCACCCGTAAGCTGACCGGCAACTTCCCTAACTATGAAATGGTGATGCCGAAGGACAACGATAAGAAAGTCGTTTTTGACCTACTGGAAATGAAATCAGCCGTTCGCCGCGTTGCCCTGATGGCCGACGAACGTAATCGCTCGGTGCGAATGACCGTCCGCGAAGGCGAGGTCGAGGTCACTGCTCAATCAAGCGAAGAAGGCGAAGGTGCCGAGGTCGTACCGGCTGATTACAAAGGCGAGGAAGTCATCCTCGGGTTTAACCACCAGTATTTACAAGAGTTCTTGAACAACGTCGGTACGATCGAGAACGCAACACCGGAAACTGTTGAGGTCACTGAAGCAAGTGACGCAGCAGGTGCCGCGGGCGATTCGGCAGGAACCGCACGTGCCCGCGAATCGAACACGGCGACAAGGATCTCGTTCGAATTCAAAGACGCCAACGCCGCAACGCAAATGCGGATAGAAGGCGACACGGCCTACGATTACAAATACATCGTGATGCCCTTGAGGATCTGAGAATGAAAGTCCTGATGAAGGTTAGAAAAAAAATTAGACACGCTTACTGATTTCATACCACAGAAATCCAACAGGAAGCGTGCCTAGTTCGGGTGGGGTTTTACATCGTAAGTAAATCCCTATTCGAAGGGGCAACTGGGGCTTGTATCGTATTCAAGACTCGGTTGCCTTTTTTTGTCTTATGAATATAACCCTTCTCGTTCACTGAGTCCAGTGTTGAGTTCCCATAGGCTACATTTGAACGACTTGTTCTGCAAAATAATTTGGATCGATACCAATAAAAAGCGTGGGAATCGCCTGCTAGAGCGGCTCCCACGCTTTTTATTTGGTCCCTCGCGGGACGTCAGGAAAAATTCCTGATCTTAATGGTTGCCAAAACTACTTACTCGCGGGCGAGACAGCAGGTTTGGGTGACGTGTTGACATTCGAATTGCCGGGCTTCTTATCATCGGTGCCGGCAGTCTTCGTGTTTACGTTGCCATTCTTGTCGTCTGCGTCTTTGTTGTCGTCGTCCTTATCGACCGTCGGCGATGCGACAGGAGATGCGGTCGGTGAGGCCGTTGGCGTAGGCGTCGCGTCGTTGTTGATCGGCTTAACGGGCTCTGAATTACAGGCTCCGATCGCAAATAAAAAAACTGTAAGCAGCAGGGTCGGTAGAATTATTCTTCTCATTATTTTTACCTCTATTTTCTCGTCCAACGATGTAGACGTTGTCTTTCACCGGCATTTCGCCGGCCGAGGCATGGGAACGCTTCCCACGGCGCCAGATGGGTTCGAATCAACGTCTTTCACGAGGTTCGGTTCGGACATGGCCAAATTGGCCGTTCACGATATTCCTCCGCTGTTCTCACATCATATGGTCGCGACACGAAGAACGCACGACATTGCAAAACTTGCAGTGAAAAATAAAATTTATTTTTGCGGTACGGCGGTAGCTTGCCAGGCGACGGCCTGCCACTTTCCTTTGTGTTTGATGAACGTACCGGTATTGAAAAATTCCTGAGTTTTGACGGATCCGTCCTTATCTCTCGTTTTGCCGACCAGGCGAAAGGCGACCACGGCAGCGTCGCCATATTGTCTGATCTGGACATCCTCGCCGGCGTATTCCGTCACCGGGCCGCCGGGCTTGGCCGCCGGTGCCGAGCGAAGGCTTTTGAGTATCTCGGCTTTGGTCGTCCGCTCACCGGATGCACGTGTATAGATGAGATCCTCTGCCCAAAAGCGGTCATGGACGGCGGCGTCATTGGTCGCGGCCAGAAACTCCTTCAAAAGTTTGGTAAGTTGAGGTGCGTCGGGTGCCGTTTGGCCGTGCGTAGCAGCCGCTGACGCGAACAGCAGAGCGATGAAAAATAAGCATTTCTTCATAACAACATTCTCTCCGTCTTGCATGCCTTAATTTCTGATTTTTCATCCTAAGATGTTTTAATAATGCTATGGTATCGAACGAAGTCAAAGCCGAAGCGTCAGGCGGCGTAAATGACCTATTGCCATACGCGGCCTGGATCATTGCTTTGGCCGCTATGGTCGGGAGTCTTTTCTTCAGCGAAGTG
>JBBQTV010000066.1:0-16853 GCA_038212935.1 Pyrinomonadales bacterium
ATCATTTTGATAAAGGAATGCTTTGGCGAGATGTACCAGATCGGCGCGGCCGATCGGTTCATGTTCCGTGCCGAACGGGGCGGAAGTTTGGATCGCTCGGGCGGCAGCCGCATGATCGCCGCTTTCCGAAAAGCTTCGGGCCGTACGCTGGTCGGCTGCGCGAAGGAGAAGGCTTGCGGGATAGAATGCCTGAAGTTCGCTCAACAAAAATCTCTCGAAAACAAGGTTGCCGCTCGCGGCCGTGATACGGGACATTCGCCAGACCGCGTACTCGCGTAGCTGCGAACCGCGTTCGCGCACGGATTGGTAGCTTGCCATCGCGGTTGCGAGGTCGCCGCTATCTTCGGCAATGCGTCCAAGCAAATAGTCGAGATCGTTTTTGCGAAAGGCTTCGGCGTCGGCCGATTCAAAAGCTCGAAGTTCGACGATAGCTTGTGAATGCCTTCCCTCTACACTTGCCGAATTGGCGCGATCGATGACCGTGTCAATGTCGTTGCTTTGTCCAAGTGAATCGACTGAAAGGGTAAATATTAGTAAGAGTGCCGCTGTCAGGCGCATAGTTAGATACTAATTCTTCTAATGCAAAATAAAAAAGAGGCTGTCGGGAAATCGAGTTTCCGGACAGCCATTGACCGCCATAAAGGCGAAGTTGGGGGGAACAACTTAACTGATCTCGTCTACGGCACGCCGACTATGCTCGGCCGAGCAGCCAGAGAGTTGAGCGGCACGTCGCCAGCGAGGCCGAACCTGAATGACGCGAGTGAGCCGTCGGTGCTTTTGTTTATATACCACTGACCCTCGCGGAAAACGCCGAGGTCAACCGCGCCGTCATTGTCGTAATCGGCCGGGACGGGGATACCATCGGCAAAACCGAATTCGAGAGCCTCGATAGCCCCGGTCGTGCTGTCTTCTATCCACCAGGTGCCGCTTCGATAGACAGCGATGTCAGCTTTGCCGTCGCCGCTATAATCTGCCGGGACGAGCATATCCTGGCCAGCAAGGCCGAATGCTTTGACGCTCCAGGTCTGTGACTGGCTCCGGAAAATGTACCAGCGATTCTCCATTGAACGGAATACAGCGTGGTCATCGCGTCCGTCGCCATCGTAATCGGCCTGAACGGGAATATCGCCGAGCCGGCCCCAGGAGAAAACGCCAGACTTGAGCGGGTCAAAGTTTTCGGACGAAAAAAGCACATACCAGACACCAGTGTCGGGCCGCCAGACTGCAATATCCCCGATCGAATCGCCATCGTAATCGCCGGTTACCGGAACATCCGGCAACCCGCCGGTCGGATGCTGCGTTGTCTTACCCCACGAAAAGTAGGCCACGCTTCCATCGGTGCTGCGGTTGATGTACCAGATTCCGTCTGAAGGCCGCCAGACCGCAATGTCCAGAATGCCGTCGCCGTCGTAGTCCGCCGGAACAGGAACATCACCCTCGACGCCCCATTTGACAGCCGAGTATCCGCTGGCGTTGTCACCGGCGGTCGTGTACCAAACATTGTTGCCGGGACGTATCACGGTAAGGTCGGCCTGGGCCGAAACGGTTGATGTTACTCCGGCCGCGATCGCCAGAAACGAAGTAAATAAAAGTTTGGGAATTGACATCATCTGTTTCAAATCGGCCGTTTAAACTTGGAACTTATTCTAATGGACGATGATACGTCCGTATTTTGCATTACTTTCTTGCCGAATTGCCTTACCAAACTGACAATACCCGTCAAGTTCCTGTAAAATTCTTTTCTCGACATCAGATCATGAGAGCAAAACTTTTAAGCGGCAAGCCGATAGCCGACGCCATCAAGGCCGAGGTTGCGGCTGAAGTACAGCAATTGGACTACAAACCCGGGCTCGCGGTCGTACGCGTCGGCGAAGATCCGGCGTCGGCGGTCTACGTCGGCAGCAAAGTTCGGACGACCGAAGAACTCGGCATGCGGTCGGAGCATTTTCACCTGCCGGCGGAAACGGAGCAGGAAGAACTGCTTCGGATCGTGAGGGAACTCAACTGGCGGGATGACATCGACGCCATTCTAGTTCAGCTTCCGCTGCCGGGCCACATTGATGACCGCAAGATACTTGAGACGATCGATCCGGCAAAGGACGTGGATGGCTTTCACCCGATGAATGTCGGGCGGCTCTCGCAAGGGCATGATGCTCTTGTGCCGTGCACGCCGGCGGGGGTGATAGAGATCCTTAAGCGGTCGGAGATCAAGATCGCAGGCAAACACGCAGTGATCATCGGTCGAAGCAATATCGTAGGAAAGCCGATGGCGATGCTGCTGCTGCAAGAAAACGCGACGGTGACAATCTGCCATTCGCGGACAGCTGACCTTTCGGCGATCACGCGACAGGCGGATATATTGATCGCCGCGATCGGGCGGGCAGGATTTGTGCGCGGCGAGCACATAGGCGAAGGTGCGACCGTCGTTGACGTCGGCATCAATAATTTCTCTGATAAGGGTAAGGCGGCTGATCTCTTTGCGGACGACGATCTGCCGAAGCGGCTCGCGGCGATCGAGAAACGCGGCTTTACGCTCGTCGGCGACGTCAATCCAAAAGAGGCGATGGAACGCGCCCGGGCGTTCACGCCTGTGCCGGGAGGCGTCGGCTTGCTGACAGTGGCGATGCTGATGAAGAACACGGTCAAGGCGTCAAAGCTTCGACGGGCGAGCTGAGGAAGAAGAGTGAGAATTTATCCACAGATGAAAGCAGATAAACACAGATAAGAATGAAAATGAACGGGTAGTTTCGTCAACGCTTTACGTCGCTGTTTTCATTTGTGTTAATCCTATTTCATCTGTGGACTAGTCTTCTCGGGATTTTGAGCGAATTGGAGGTATATGAACTTTGAAGAATATCAGGCGGCGGCGAGCCGGACGGCACTTTATCCGCGGCGGCTCGAGAATCTAGAATATCCGACGCTTGGATTGGCGGGTGAGGCGGGCGAGGTTGCAAACATTGTCAAAAAGATCCAACGCGACCACAGCGGCATTATCACGGACGAAACGCGTGCGAAGCTGAAAGACGAACTTGGCGATGTGCTTTGGTACATTTCGGCTTGTGCCGATGAGCTTGGTATAACGATCGCCGATATCGCAGAGCACAATGTGCAGAAACTAGCCGATCGCCACGGTCGATAACGAAATGCTGAAGGTCGGCTTAACAGGTTCGATAGCGGTCGGCAAGACGTACGTCTGCAGCGTCTTTCGCGAGCTTGGCTGTCACGTGCTGGACGCGGATCTGACGTCACGCGAGGTTGTCGAGCGGGGAACGCCCGGACTTAGCCAAGTCGTAGAAAATTTCGGCGACGGGATTTTGGACGTGGACGGCCGATTGGACCGCAAAAAGCTCGGCGAGATCGTATTTGCCGACATGGAAAAACGGCAACTGCTGAATTCGATCGTGCATCCACTTGTTAAGGAGAGACAAAACGCCTGGCTTGTTGAGACGGAAGCTGCCGATGCCAACGGCATCGCGATCATCGATGCCGCGTTGATGATCGAATCCGGAGGTTACAAAAGACTTAACAAGCTGATTGTCGTCTGGTGCGAGGCTGATATACAATTGCGGCGATTGATGGAACGCGACGGCCTCGACCGCGAAAGCGCGCTTCTCAGGATAAACGCACAAATGCCGCAGGACGAAAAGAAGCGGTTTGCGGACCACCTGATCGACACGTCGAGAGGTTTCGACGACACGCGGCAGCAAGTAGAACATCTATACGCCGTACTTCGAGCCGAGGCGGAAGCATCTCAAGATCAGATTGAATAGACCTATCCGACAAAATAGATCCCGAGCATACGCCGCAGCGAAACGGCGTTTGCTAGCCGGCCTGACGGCTGCCGCAGTTTCCGTGCTGGTTTCGTCGTGCTCCGGCATTGATGACAGGCGGGCTGATGCTTTTTTGATCGAAACGCCGGCACCGCGTCAGCAAGAATTTCGTTGGAGCAATGGACGTTCGCCGCGGACGATGGACCCGGCACGCGTTTCGGTCGCACCGGAGACGGACCTCGTTCGTGCGGTCTACGAAGGTTTGACCGAGCTAGACGGGCGGACGCTGGCGGCAATACCCGCCGCGGCCGCGAGCTGGAAGGCTTCGGCCGATCATCGCGAGTGGACCTTTCGGATTCGGCCGGACGCAAAATGGTCGAATGGTGACCCGGTTACCGCTAAAGATTTTATCCGATCCTGGACACGGGCCGCTCGGCTTGCAGATGCATCGCCGCATGCAGAATTGTTCGGCAACATCGTCGGCCTAAAGCGAGATATTAAAAAACTAGGGCCACCGTCGACACCGCGAAGCGTGGCGCCGCTCGGCTCGGTCAGTATCGTCCCATCCCGCGCACAACCGACGAATTCCGCATCTAATTCCAGTAACAGTGATAAAGGTCCGATCGAGCCCACGCCGCGGCCTGTGACTGACGTCGGATTATCGGCCCCCGATGATCGGACCGTCGTGGTTAAACTCGTTGAACCAAATCGCGAATTTCCGCGTCTTGCGGCACATCCGGTATTCAGGCCCATATTCGGCGACGACGTTTCTGCCGATAAGGTCTCGCCTGAGGCCGTAACGAATGGTGCGTTTCGTATCATCGAGGCAAATGGAGAGGCGGTGATCCTAGAGCGCTCGTCAACCTACTGGAACAGTGCGACCGTAAAGCTCGAGCGGATCGTTTTCGTGCCGTTTGAGAATGGAGAACAGGCCCTTGAAGCCTATCGTGCGGGCAGGGTCGACGTGGTGACGAATGCACAGTTCTCGCCGCTTGTGCTGAAACTGCTCGCCCAATACGATGATTTTCGGCGGCGCCCGTTCGCGGCATTGAACCTTTACGACCTGAATGTCGAGCGGCCCGCATTCCGCGACCGGCGTGTCCGCGAAGCCCTGGCAATCTCGGTCGAACGCGAACGCTTGACCGAGGGCGAACTCGAAGGAACGACTCAGCCTGCGCTGAATTTTCTTCCGTTCGGTTCGTCGCCGAAGCGAAAGATCGTGCAGGACCGGCAGCGGGCACGCGACCTTATGGAAGAGGCCGGTTACCCGAATGGTGAAGATTTTCCGGCCGTCACGCTGACCGTCAACCGAAATGATGCGCAGCAGCGGATAGCGCGTTCGGTGGCGGAGATGTGGAAACAGAATCTGAACATTGACGTCGACGTCGTGGTAAAAGAAGCTGCCGAAATGGAACGCGACCGCGAGACCGGCGACTATGACATCGCCCGCCGCGGCGTAGTAATGTCGTCCGCCGACGAGGCTTCGAATCTAAGGCGGATATTCGGCAGCAACTATCAATCCGACGAACCCGAAACCGATGATGCTGCATCCAATTCAAACGGCGGCTCTTCCACTAACAGCAGCGAAAGGGTTTCGAATACAAATTCTGTAGCGAACGGAGCGCAGCCGATCAAGCCGGTGGTTCCGCGTATTTCGTTGGCGGACGAAGAAGATGCGTTGTTCGAATTGACAGCGATCCCGCTATACTTCCCTTCGTCGTATTCGCTGGTGAAGCCGTACGTACTAGGCTTTGAGACGAATGGATTAGATTCGCCACTGCTGCATGAGGTATTTATCGATGCGAACTGGAATCCTCAAGGCTAGCAGCGAAACAAGGTAAGACCGGCGGACGTATTAAGCCGGTAAGGTCACGAATTGTTGCCCTAAAGCATTATAACGTGATAACTTAAGGGCAGTTTTTATCGACAGTTCTCTCCTCTTCTCACGGAAACGCGTTTTTTTTTGAAAGCATTTTAGGAGTTCTTATGGCTATCTCAGGCTGGAATCAGTTTCGAACCGGTTTAGCGGTTCTAGTTTTGTCTGCGTTTTTCGTCGGCTGTTCGTCACAAGCCTCAGGTCGCTTTTATGGCAAAACGGAAGCACCCGCGGACAACGTTCTACGCTATGTTTCGGGCTCCGAACCCGAATCGCTTGATCCCGCCGTACCGACCGGCCAACCTGAAGCCCGCGTACTGATGTCGCTTTATGACGGCCTCGTGGAGTATCATCCGAAAACCATGGAAGCGATGCCAGGCATTGCCGAAAGCTGGGAAATAGCCCCGGACGCGACCGAATACATCTTTAATTTAAGGAAGAATGCTACGTTCTCGAATGGCGAACCGATCAAGGCACAGGACTTCGTTTACACATTCCGCCGAGCCCTCGAACCTGAGCTTGCTGCCAAGAACGCTTATCTTGCCTATTACATCAAATATGCCGAAGGTTTCAACGGAGCCAAAGCCTTTGTAAGGCGTCCTGACGGCACGTTTTTGCTAAAGAAAGATATGCAGCCGCCGAGTTCGGCCGACGCAGCAGAAGCCGGGCCGGACAATTTCGGGGCCGACACGGAATTCAATAAGTTCCTTGACTCGCCGGAAAGATTCACGGTCCCCGGCGACGAGAAGAGCCGAAATGAGCTCTTCGAGAAAGACCTAAAGTTGAAGGCGGCTGTGCAAGGTGCCGAATTCATTCCGATAAAAGCAGAAGATCTCGGCGTCGAAGCGATCGATGACTACACACTTCGAGTAAAACTTATCCAACCGGCTCCGTTCTTTATCGGCCTGCTGGGACATCAATTCTTCCGCGTTGTTCACCAGGGAACGATAGAGAAATTTGGTCCGAATTGGGTGAAGCCGGGCAATATCGTCACCAGCGGTGCTTTTAAGCTGCTGGAGCATCATCCGTATGATCGCGTCGTAGTCGTCAAAGATCCCACCTATTGGGACGCTGAGATGGTGAGGCTCGACCGCATTGAGTTTTATCCGCTGGACGAAGCGACGACGATGATGAACCTGTACAAGGCAGGTTCGGTCGATGCTCTTTACAACCACATCCCGCCGGCTCCGTGGAATGAATATGTAAGTCAATACAAGGATGAGTATCTGAATTTCCCAGAGGTCGCCATCGAGTATTACACGTTCAATGTAACGAAAGCTCCGATGGATGACGTTAAGGTTCGAAAGGCATTCGCATTAGCGGTCGACCGAGAGGCGTTGGCAAAATTCCGCAAGACAACCAAGCCGCTCGTCGATTTCACACCGGAGGGAATTTTCCCTCAGTACGAGATCGCCCGGACGAAGGTCTATACCCGCGAACTTGCGAAACAGGGAAGCTCGCTGGAAGAATGGAAGGAACGCGTTTTCGACCCGGAAGAGGCCCGGCGTCTACTTGGCGAGGCAGGTTTCAAGGTCGAACAGAACGGCAGCAATTTTTCGGTGCCTAATTTCCCGACCTCTGAAGTTGAGCTCTTATACAATACCTCGGAAAGCAATAAGGCCGTTGCTGAGTTCATTCAAGCCCAGTGGAAGCAGAATCTGGGCGTTACGGTTCCGCTTAAAAACATGGAATGGAAAACGTTCCTAAACGTCCGTAAAGAGCTTGATTACAAAGGCTTGGGACGTGCGGGCTGGGTCGGTGATTATATGGACCCGTTCACTTTCCTAAATCTCTTCTATTCAGAAAACAACGACAGCTCGACAGGTTGGTTCGATCCGAAATTTGACAAGATGATGGACGAGGCCAATAAAGAGACCGATGAGATGAAGCGATTTGAAAAACTTGCCGAAGCAGAATTTTATATGATGCAGCAACAGCCGGTGGCTCCGCTTCAGACACAGGCCACGAATTGGATCAAGAAGCCTTTCGTGAAAGGGCTCTATCCGAATCCGGGAACGCTTCATCCCTGGAAGTTCGTCTATATCGAGCGCGATACGGATAAATGGGACAAGAATGTCGATAACATCATGACCGACCGGGACGAGTGGGTCCACGGCCATATTGATAGGCTGATGGCGACTCAGAATGCTCTGAAGGAAAAGCGAGCCGCTGAAACGGCCGATACCAAAACCGAAACCGCGACAGAAGGCTCCGAATAAAGTGAAAAACAAATGCTAGGCTTCATACTTCGCAGATTGCTGATCATCATTCCGATGGCATTGCTCGTCGTGACCGTAACGTGGGGACTGATCCGCATGGCTCCGGGCAGTTTTTATTCGGACGAGAAGACCCTGCCGCCGGCCATCGAGGAAAACATCAAGCGGAAATACGGGCTTGATAAGCCATGGTATCAGCAGTATTTCATAATGATCGGCAACGTGGTCCGCGGCGACTTCGGCGATTCGTTGAAATATCAGGGGCAATCGGTCAATGAGATCATCTTTCGCCATCTGCCATATTCGGCAACAATAGGCTTTCTGGCGTATATTCTTGCGCTGATAGTCGGCCTAGCGGCCGGGGTGACCGCCGCACTGAAGCAAAATTCAGCGTTTGATTATGGATCGATGGCGGTCGCCATGTTAGGGCTTTCGGTGCCGAACTTCGTCCTTGGGCCGATACTTGTGATCGTTTTTGCTCTTGGGCTTTATTGGCTGCCGCCAGCGCGGTGGGGTGGTGTATCTAATTTGATATTGCCGGTCATCACGCTTGCCGCGATCTATATGGCGTATATCGCCCGGCTGACGCGTGCGGGCATGCTCGAGATAATGCGGTCCGATTACATCCGGACGGCGCGGGCTAAAGGGCTTGACGAAAAGACCGTTCTGCTTAAGCACGCGGTTCGCGGCGGCATCGTGCCGGTCGTTTCGTTCACCGGCCCGGCACTCGCTTCGCTCCTGGCGGGAACGGTCGTTGTCGAAAAAGTTTTTGCGATCCCCGGCCTCGGCAATATTTTTATTCAATCGGTACTTAATCGCGACGAACCGCTGACGCTCGGCATCGTCGCATTTTTGTCGATACTGATCATGATCTTTAACCTATTGGTAGACATCTCATACGGATTTCTCGATCCGCGTATCAGGTACGAATAGATTACCTATGAACAAAGAACTAAGTTGTCCAAAATGTGCGGCTCCGCTCAATGTCGACACCAAGTCGAAGAGGTTGATCGTCTGTACCTTTTGCGGTGCGACGTCTAGAGCCGCAACGGTCGATGGTGAAGCTCATCTCATCCTGGACGAGTCAGGTGTATTTGAAAGTTCGTCCGGCGAACTCGTCGAGGGGGCATCGCTTTGGCGGGACGCATGGCAGCGGTTGCTGAAGAACAAACTCGCGGTCTTCGGTATGATCGTGCTTGGCGTTATGGTCGTCGCCGTGATAATTGGCCCCGCGATCATCCGCTGGGCGACGGGCTTTACGCCGGATTACATTCCCTCCGACATCGATGGCGGTGCGCGGGTCAAATCGTTCCCTCCTTCGCTGCAGCATCCGATGGGAACAGACGACAGCGGACGCGATCTGCTAGCCCGGGTTCTGCAGGGCGGCCGCATATCGCTGATGGTCGGCATCATTTCGACGATCGTCTCGCTGATAGTCGGGGTTTCGTGGGGAGCGGTCGCGGGATTCCTCGGCGGACGTGTCGATAACATAATGATGCGCATCGTGGATATCATCTATGCGATCCCTTACATCTTGATCGTTATCGTTCTGTTATCGGTCTTTGGCGGGCCGAATACGCCGGCTTTCATCACGTTCCTTTCGGAAACTTTCGGCGGCGCCGGTAATCAGGGGCTGAGCCAGATCTTCATGTTGTTCTTTGCTCTCGGGCTCGTGTCTTGGCTGACAATGGCGCGTGTTGTTCGCGGGCAGATTTTGTCGCTCAAGAATCAGGAATTCGTCCTGGCGGCCAAGGCCACCGGCGTTTCGACCTTCGGCATCATATTTCGCCATCTGGTCCCGAATTCGCTCGGCCCGGTGATCGTTTATGCGACGCTGACCGTCCCGAGCGTCATGCTAACAGAAGCGTTCCTATCGTTCCTCGGGCTCGGTGTTCAGGCCCCGTATGCAAGCTGGGGCAGCCTTGCGGCGGACGGCATCAAGAACATCCAGATCTTCCCGTGGCAGCTGATCTTCCCGGGCGTGACGATGGCCCTGACGCTCTTCTCGCTTAACTTCCTTGGCGATGGCCTTAGGGACGCACTCGATCCGCAGACGCGGAAATTCTAATCAATCGATGACAAACAACGGCACAATACTTTCGGTCAATGACCTGCGGACCTATTTCCAGACCGAGGACGGCGTGGTCAAGGCGGTCGACGGGATCACCTTCACGCTGGAAAAAGGCGAGACGCTCGGCATCGTTGGCGAATCGGGTTCGGGCAAATCTGTAACCAACCTGTCCATCATGCGGCTGATTCCGGAACCTCCCGGTAAGATCGTCGCGGGCGACATCATTTTTAACGGCATCGATGTCAGAGCATTGTCCATTGACGAAGTTCGAAAGATCCGCGGCAAACGTATCGCGATGATCTTTCAGGACCCGATGACGTCGCTCAACCCGTTTCTGAAGGTTTCGACACAGTTGATGGAAGTGACGCAGCTTCACCTTGGCCATTCGCGGCAGCAGGCGTACGAGCATGGCGTCAAGATGCTGGAGACGGTCGGCATTCCCGACCCGCGGTCGCGAATGGACGGCTATCCGCATGAGCTTTCGGGCGGAATGCGGCAACGCGTGATGATTGCGATGGCTCTGGCGTGTGATCCGGAACTGCTTATCGCCGATGAGCCGACGACCGCACTTGACGTGACGATACAGGCGCAGATCCTGGAGCTTATAAAAGACCTGAAATCGCGAATGGGCACGAGCGTCATACTCATCACGCATGACCTCGGCGTCGTTGCGGGCATGACGGACAAGATCATTGTGATGTATGCCGGTAAGGTGTTCGAACAAGCGCCAACTGCGGCACTGTTTGCGACGCCCGCCAATCCATATACGAAAGGCCTGCTGCGGAGCGTTCCCGATCCGGCACATGAACAAGGCAAGGAGTTGTATCAGATACCCGGCCTGCCGCCGGACGTCGCACGCCTGCCGCCGGGCTGCCCATTCGCCGAACGCTGCGACCGTGCGGAAGACATCTGCCGCCGCGACTTCCCGCCGTTCGTGCAGATAAACGAAGATCATCACTCGCTCTGCCATTTTGCCGAACAGGTTTATGCAGAGAGTGTGAGCGAGCGGCAGGCGGTGGCTGCTTGATCGCGTTACCCGTAAAAAGCTCGTGCTTCTAAAACTGATGGTCGAACGTACATGAAAGAAAACGGCAACAATAAATTGATCTCACTGCAGGACCTGGAGGTCTACTATCGCATCGGCGGCGGGCTTTTCAGCAAGGAAAAGGTCGTAAAGGCGGTCGACGGCGTGACGCTCGATATCGAAAAAGGCGAGACGCTCGGGCTAGTGGGCGAATCTGGCTGCGGCAAATCTACGATGGGAAAAGCAATTCTCCGACTTACCGAGCCGACAGGTGGGAAGGTTTTCTACAACGGCAACGATCTAGCCAACCTGCCGCTGTCGCAGATGCGCGAACAACGCAAGCACCTCCAGATGATATTTCAGGATCCGTATGCGAGCTTAAATCCGCGTATGACAGTCGGCAACATTATCGGCGAACCGATCAAGACATTTGGCCTGGCGAGCGGCAAAGATGCTGAGGCGAGGGTTCAGGAATTAATGGAAACGGTCGGACTGAGCCGCCGGTTTGTTAAGCGTTATCCGCACGAGTTCTCAGGCGGACAGCGGCAGCGGATCGGCATCGCCCGGGCACTTGCGGTCGATCCGGAATTTATAGTCGCCGACGAACCAATATCGGCATTGGACGTGTCCATTCAGGCCCAGATAATGAACCTGATGGAAAAGCTGCAAGCCGACAAGGGGCTAACGTATCTTTTCATCTCGCATGACCTTCGGGCGGTCAGGCATCTCTCCGACAGGGTCGCGGTAATGTATCTTGGCAAGATCGTAGAACTTGCTCCGGGCAAGGACATCTATGCCGATCCGCTGATGCCCTATACAAAGGCTTTGATCTCGGCCGTTCCGGTACCCGATCCGGAAATAGAGGCCAAACGCGAGCGTATCATTCTGCAAGGCGATGTTCCGTCGCCGATCAATCCGCCTAGCGGCTGTCATTTCCATACGCGATGTGCTTATGCGATCGACGCTTGTAAACAGATCGTCCCGCAGCTTTTGGAGATCAAACCGTCACATAGAGCAGCGTGCATCCGCATCAGCGCCGAGCACCCCGACATCGAAGCAAACGCCGCCGCCGGCCTCGGGGCCCTAACCGAATAAAAAAAAGGAGACCCGCGAAGCGAGCCTCCCTTTCTTAGACAGGATTAGTATAATAAGTGGATGTTAGAATCCTGTCCGAGCTGATGTGCTCTTGTCGCCATTCGCGGCATCACGAAGAGCCTTTACGCGATCATGAGCCTCAAGTACTTTTGAATACTGTGCTTGGACCGTGTGTTGAACGTGGGTCGGCAGAACCAGTTCCAGCGAATCTTTATATTGATTCTTTGCCGAATCTTCGCCGCGTTCACATTCGTTTAGAATCGCGCCTTCGTCCTTGCCGGTGACTGCCGACTTGATGTTGATCCATCCGCGATGGATAGCTCCTGTCATACTTCCCGAATTTTCCGGGTCACCACCTAACGTACGAACCAGATCTTGCAGTTCGCCTACGAAATGCGCCCGCTGCTGAGAGTAATCATAGAACAGCGATTTCAGATCGGAGCGTTCTACGCCTTCTGCTGCTTGCTTAAAACCTTCTTGCCCATCGCGGCAAGTTTCGATCAGATTGTTGAGCGTCGAGATCACCTCATCGTTCGAAGGTGCCTCCGTCTTTCCAGAATTCGAGATCGGCGTTGCGTCGATCGGATTACCATGTTCGTTGATCATAAAATATTCCTCCTTGATATAATTCTTGTGAGTCAGTCGTCCCTGTGAGTCAGTCGTCCCTCGTGACGATTTGTTTTTCTCATCATTACTTCTTTCAATCGCTGTGCCATAAGTCAGACTGACCGAATATATACGCCTTTAAGCAAATTAGACCAAAATTTCGAGCATCTTTTTGCATTGAAATCGTTCGCCAACGTACAACATGCATTCAGATTGTGGTGTAACAATGCGAAGGAGACTCCATTTATGCGATAATTCCGGATTCGCCCTTAAAAATGATTCGGTGATTTCGTGAAATTGCTGCTCGATTAGGTATATCTCACAACTATGCCAGAGCCAGATAACGGGTTCTATGCGCTCCTCATGCGTAATGGCATTGGCGTAGAGCAATGACTTCAAAACGGCCACAAAAAAAGAGATTTCTCGAACGCCTCGCCGATGAGAGCGGCGTCGCGGTCGTGGTCTGGGACAAGGCCGGAAACGAGGTCGCGGCCGCTAACAACAACTCGATATGCCGGGCTCTGCTGTCATCGGTAAAGTTCTCGCCGAGATGTGACGCATTTTGCGGCAAGGCGTTCGAATCCGCTTGGAATGCCGGAACGGCGGTCGATTACGTCTGTCATGCCGGGCTTGCCTGCGCGGCGGTTCCGGTACAGGATTCGGCAACGCGGTTTGTGGCCATCACCGGCCGGACGTTCACAACTTCTGAAGGTTATCGTGCCGCGACCGAAAAGGCTGTCTCAGGCGAATGGAGCGAATTTTCACCGACGGAGTTCTTTGAAAATGTGCTTATATCCGGATCGACGACGCCGATCGAAAAGGCCGTAACGGAGCTGACCAAGTTTATGCCGAAAGGTGAGGATGTGGTCCTCGAACTCGACGGGCCTGTCAGTGAAACGATCAATCAGGCTCCGAGCGAGCCTCCCCGGAAACTTGAGGTGAAAGCCGGCCCCGAACCGATCGCTGCCACCGAGACGATTGAGTCCGAAGGCCGGACGACTATGCCGCAGGCCATGCCGGAACCGCCCGACCTCAGCCGCCTCATTGAGAAATTTAACCGCGATGCCGAACAGGGCCGACCGCCAAAAGCTCCCGACCTTGCTCCGCCGCCGGCCGCGATGTCGGAGATCGCCGCAACGCGATCGTTGATATCGTCGTTGATGGAAATGGATTATGCTTCGGCGTGTCGGGCCGTACTTGATCATCTCGAGCATCGCTTCGGTGGGGCATCCTATGTTTGGCTGGAGCTCAAGGACGAAACATTTACCGGCGTTGCATCGCTCGGGGAACTCCGTGGGCGTTCCATCCGCATAAACGTTCGATCAAAGAACGACCAACTGCTTGACCACGCCAGACGCGAGACCCCGCTCGAATTAAGCGAACGGCGAAAAGACGCTCAAGTTCCGGGGCGAAAAATGCTTTTATTCCCGGTACAGGTGGGAACGCAGGTCAGGGCCGCGATAGGCGTCCAGACGCTTCGGGGATCGAGCGTGAGTAATATTGAGATCTCGCGGTTTGCCAAGATCATTGGGCCGCAAATAGAGATACTTCGCCTGCGGCATGAGGTTTCGAGCCGCGAATGGGTATCGAAGAGCGTGAGAAGATTCAGCGAAGGGCTTCGTGGGATCGATCAGAATGATTTTTGGAGACAGATAACCGAGACCTCCGCCGAATTGCTCGGCGCCGAAAGGGCGTCTCTGCTTGTACGGGCGGAAGGAACGGAAGAGCTTTCGGCAAAGGCATCGGTCGGATCCGTCGTTGACCTCGAAGTAACATCAAACGTTGGCTCGCGGATCGCCCGCGTAACGCTCGAACGGGGAAGCCCAATACTTGTTTCCGATGTCGAAGAGCTTGGCGTCGACCGTGCTCCGACCGATTGGCGATACAAGACCTCGTCGTTCATCAGCTTCCCGATCACGATCGGCGATCGGCGGCTTGCGGTGATGAACTTCACCGACCGTGCGGACGGTAATCCGTTCGGCGAAAACGATCTGGAGCTGCTGCAGACGATCGCACCGCAAATCGCCGTTGCTATCGATCATGGCCGGTTGAAGGTCCGTGCAGGCGAACTCGAACGGCGGTCGATCACCGATTCGCTTACCGGATTGATGAACCGCGGCTATATCGAGGAACGTCTCATCGAGGAAATGAACCAGGCGAGCCGTCGACGATCGGAGATGAGCCTCTTGATGATCGATGTCGACAATTTCAAGTCGTATAACGATACATTCGGCCACCCGGCTGGCGACATCGCCCTGGTGCTGGTCGCTAATGTACTGAAGGACACTTTGCGTGCGGCGGACGTTGCTGCCCGTTACGGCGGCGAAGAATTTGCTGTATTGCTGCCGCAGACCGCTGCCGAAGAAGCTGCCTCGATCGCAGAACGATTGCGGCAGCGAGTAGAACGCTCCGACTTCCCCAAGCGTCGGATCACTGTCAGCGTAGGAGTCGCGGCCTATTCCACCGAGTTCGTCGAACCTAAGGAGTGGATAACCGCAGCCGATATGGCGCTGTACGACGCAAAAGACGACGGGCGAAATATTGTCCGGAATTATGAAGATCTAGGGAGGTCTTTCAAAGAAAAGATCTATTAAATGAAGCCCACAGAAAGTAACATTCTTGCCGAACGTCCGGAGACCGGATTCATCGGCAGGCAGCCCGAATTGGCTCGTCTCGCCGAAATTGCGAAAGGCGGTTCGAGCGGCGTCGCGTTGCTGACCTATGCACCGCGCACCGGTGCCAGCGAGATCCTTCTGCAGACGTATGACCGGCTATTTCGTGAACACCGATCGGTCGTACCTATTTATTTTTCGCTCAAAGAAACAGAGAACGCTACCCAGGCCGGACGCCGTTTTTTGGTCGAAGTCTTAACCCAACTGGTAGCTTTCAGACGCAACGATCCGGCGATACTATTTGCTCCGCCGTCGATCGCCGAGATGGAGCGAATCGCTGCCCCGGCAGACGCCGAATTCGTGAGCGAACTCATCAGGCTCCTGCGTGAACCTGAATCCGACGAGATGGGATTGTTTCTTCGCAACTGCTTCGGGCTTCCACTTCGGGCGGACGCGGGATCGCGGCTCTTCGTGATGATCGACCACCTGCATGCCGTAGACGTGATGGATGATGGCGGTCAGCTGCGCGAGGCTTTGTCGATGATCGCCCGGCGGGCTGAATCGCGCTTTTGCTTCGCGGCATATCGGCGGTTCAGGTTCGATGCGGCGGATGTCGAGCAGATCATTGTGGACGAGCTGAACGCGGGCGACATCGGCAAGATCACCGAGCAATTCGCAGCCGAGAGGAAGATCGAACTGGCTGATCCGGTCCGCGACCTTATCAGCCTGAAATCGAATGGCGACCTGGCCGTCGTCCATGGAATTCTGCGGACGGCTGCACGCGGCGGGATGCCGCTGGACACGTATCAGAATATCGCGAACGCATACGCTGCGGCGGTTTTCGGCGGGCCGGTGAGCACGATCTACGACCGTGTCCTTTCTACGCTTTCGCGCGGACTGCACATCGAAAAAGGCATCGTTCGCCTCCTATACGAATCGCGGAAAAGCGAGGACCATCGGCTTGCAGCCGCCATCTGGCAGAAACAGCTTAGCTTGACGGAGGCTGAATCGCGGCGGCTGATAAAGGAACTTAATCTTTATGAGATCGTCCGCTCGAGCGGCTACCGCATCGAGCCGATGGCGGAGAATACGTGCCTGAGCGATTACATCTCGATGCGTTACCGGCTGGAGTTTGACGGCCTGAACCGAGCGCCTGCGTTTGCCGCGACGATCGCGAAGTTCCTATCGGAAGCGCCGCAGATGATGGCCGAAGAATACAGGCGAGCTTCGTCGATCGGGCTTCGCGAATTGCTCGCGCAGTTTGACGCGAAAAACGTTCCGACGGCTCTGTTCGATTACGGTATTTTCAAATATCAGTATAAGGGGATCGACGAGGAAGACGCTGTCCGCATGCTCCGCGAGGATGAAAAGACTATCGAATTGCCGCGGATCGTCTTTTCGGCCCACACCGAATCGTTCTACAAAGCGATCGGGGCCGTCACCGAGCGCGAACGATCGGCGGTTGCTGTGGGATTTGAGCACGGCGACATCGATAGCGAGAGCCGCGTCGCATGGATCGCAGCTGAGATCGATGCCAAGCTCGAGGCAAATGCGGAATTGGCGGAGTTTTGGTGCGACCGGCT
>JBBQTV010000067.1:0-16763 GCA_038212935.1 Pyrinomonadales bacterium
AATGCTCGGCGAGGCCGCCAAAGACGCCCGCGAACGCGCCGACCGCATCGCCTCCAGCACCGGCAATTCGATCGGTTCCGTGCGTTCGGCAAAGATGGGTGTGCTCCAGATCACCGCGGCCGACTCGACCGAGGTCTCGGACTACGGCCTCTACGACACCTCAACTATAGAAAAAGACATGACGGCCGTCGTCAACGTCAGCTTTGCCGTGGATTAGAAGCGGAAAGCCGATGTCTCCAACCTTGCTCCCATAGATAGCATTTCTTTTTACCTTCGCCCCGATTCCAGTCTAGCGCCCTCACATACTTCGGCCGATTGAATTATAATCTTAGTTTGGCAGACGTAAACGAAAACGGATCTGATAAACAGACGCTGACCGAACTTGCTAAGCGGCTGTCGCGGCTCCCGACCGACAAACGGCGGGCCGCGGTGGAGATAAGCGCGGCGCTTGCCGGTGTGAGCCTGCGTGTCAGCCGCGATTTTGTCGAAGCCGTTCCGGCGGCGGCGAAGGTTCTTTCGGCGGACGACCTGCGGGCGTGGGGCGAACTCGGGCGGCGGCTGGCGATGGGAAATGCAGAGACCGGTACCCGATATTTTGCCGCCGGGGTCGATCATCTGAAGGCGATCCCAGCGGAGGCCGTTCCTTTTGTGTTTCAGATATGCACCCGCCAACTGGTCCTTTCGAGTTCCATCTCGCTCGAATCTTTTGAGATGATTCCGGGCATCGCCGCCGGCATCAGCGACGATCATTTGCTTACCGGTATTCTTCGGCTGGCGGTGGATATCGCAAACCGCTCGGCCAAGCACAGCTCCGATTTTCTGAAACAAACGCCGCCCGTCGCCGAAAGCCTCGAGCGCTTCGGCCAGGATAAACGCGCGGTCGCCGATTCCGTACTTGCGCTTGCGACGCAGTTCGCCAATCGGACCGGCGGGATGACGGCTGACCTGTGGGCGAATCTGCCGACCGCCCTCGACGGGCTCACAGCGCAGGACGCGGTCGTCCTCGCGGAAAAGGCGACGAAATTTCTTGATCACGGCGGCAGCGTAACGCTACACTTCGTGACCGCTGGCAGCGAAGTGCTGAGGCACGAGCCGGACGTGCTCGACGACTGGTGTTCTGTCCTTGAGCTTATCGGCCCGCAGGGAAACGCGATACTGATCGCGTTCCTGCGTGCGACGCCGAAATTTTTCAAACAGATCGGCGGAATGAAGCTTGCCGGAGCCGACGGCGGAAGCATCAAGACCGCCGCGATCCGGCGCGTGCTTCGGCTTGCGGGCCGCATCGCAGCGAACGACGGCGAGAGCGCGCTTGCCGCGTTCCGTTCGTCTGCTGCCGCACTTCGCGCGGTTTCTATCGATCAGTACGAAGAGTGGATCGCCGTCGGCCTTGCCGAGATGGAGACCGAATCCACAAAGGCACGCCGGAGCTATTTCGCGCTCGAGACCCGTCAATCCAACGACCGTCTGCAGCAGACCAAGACCGGCCTCCATCTCGAATCGGTCCAGCACGTTCTTCGGCTTTACATCGAAGCACTCACCGGCCGCGAGGTCGAGATCGAACCGCAATCCGCAATGCCGCAGGAATCGCGGATCGGCGACGGAAAGACGATCTATCTACCGAACACGATCGCGGAATTCGACACGGAGGAGATGGACTTTCGGCTCTACAAAGTTCTCGCGGCCCACGGTGCCGGCCAGATCGAATTCGGCACCTTCGACAAAGATTCGACCGAGCTGAAAGCGGCATTCACCGACCTCGCCGATCTCTACTCGGCGACCGCCGAACAGGTCGACGCATTTTCGCTAGCTGGATATATAGAAGATGTGCAGAAGGGCGAACGAGCCCTCAGCGATGAAGAAATTCGTGCCGAGATCAAGCGGCGGCAAAAGTCGCTGCCGAAAAATTCAGATTACCGCGCGGTGATCCAGATCTTTCCGGAGCCGAGGCTCGCACGCAAGATCTTTACCACGATGGAGAATGCCCGCATCGATGGCCTTTTGCGGCAGACGTACCGCGGCCTGCGAAAGGACCTCGATCTGATGCAAGAGTTTTTGCGAAAGAACCGGCCATTCATATTTGACGTTCCGTTTCATCAGGTTCCGTTCGAACTGCTGTTTCAGATTACGCTCTGCGGCGGTGCGACCGACGATGCACGCAGCTTTTATGGGCAGATAGTTTCTGAGATAGAAAGCGTCGTGGAACGGCATTTGGCCGCGAATGAAAAGCGGGAGGCATTGCCGACTGTCGCCGATTCGCTCTTTGCGACGGGCCGTGTTTACAACCTTTTTCAGAACATCACTCCCGAACAAACGCAGAAAGAGGACAGCGACGAGCAAGAGGATAAGAGCGAATTTGCCTACGACGATCAGCATGTCGACGAAGCGGCGATCGATGAGAAGCGGCAAAAAGAAGAACGTCCGCAGACGATGCAGGACCTTCGCGATCTGTTCAACGCCTGGAATGAGGAAGAAGACGAAGGCGAGCCTGAAGACCTGAAAGGAAACGAATCTTTCGCTAACAACGAAGTGCCTGAGCAAGCATTGGAAGCTGGCGACGAAGCTTTTGCCTACGACGAATGGGACCGCGAATTAAATGACTACCGCGTCGGCTGGAGCCGCGTCATCGAGAAAAAGGTCCGCAAGGGCGATCGGAATTTTGTAGAGTTGGCCCGATCGCGGTATCGCGGCGTTATCTCGTCGATCCGGCATCAGTTCCAGCTGATGAAGCCGGAGAATTTGACCAAGATAAACCGCGAATTCGACGGCGAAGATTATGACCTGAACGCCCTCGTCGATTTCGTCATCGACCGAAGGGCAGGCGGACTCCCGGCCGAGAATATTTACACAAAGCGGCTTCGGCGCCAGCGCGATGTAGCGGTCTCGCTGCTGCTCGACCAGTCGTCATCGACCGCACGGACCATCACGCGAAATCCGCTGCAGCCATACACATATCCCGGCCGGCGGATCATCGAGATAGAAAAAGAAGGCCTGGTATTAATGAGCGAAGCGCTCGAGGCAGTCGGCGATGTCTATTCGATAAACGGATTTACCAGCGAAGGCCGCCGCAATGTGAAGTTCTATGTTGTAAAGGATTTTGACGAAAAATATTCTGAGGAGATCGAAAGGCGGATCGGCGGGATCACGTTTCAAAATAACACGCGTCTCGGAGCTGCTATTCGCCATGCAGCCCACAAGCTTTTGCGTCAAGAGAACCGCACGAAGCTGCTGATAATTTTGACCGACGGCCGACCCTATGACCACGACTACGGCGACGCCCGCTACGCCCGCGAAGACGTCCGCGAAGCTTTGATCGAAGCCAAAACGCACGGCATCACGCCCTTTTGCATCACCATCGACCGCGAATCCGAAGCCGAACTCCGCGACCTCTACGGCGACGTAGGTTACACCATCATCGACGACGTCCTCTCACTCCCGGAGCGAATGCCGAACATCTACCGAAGATTAACGAGTTGAATATGAATACGAAGCGGATCGAGGTTTGGATTGTTTTCGATCGCTAGCATCACCAAAGAACATTGACCTTGTAATCGGCAAACCGACCGTCGGCGGTTACGATAACCAGATCCTCGAACATAGCTTGTGCGATCAGGGCACGGTCAAATGGATCTTTGTGATCGGATGGATGCGGAAGGTCATCGAGCTTGTAAATGTGTTGGAGAGACAGCGAAAGAATTTGTAAACCATTGGCGTTCCGTTCCGCATCGATCACTTCAGCGAGTGGACGTGCAAGCTCAAACTTCCCTAAAGTCTTCTTGATCTGCATCTCCCAAACCGAAACGGTGCTCAGAAATATTTCATTGTCCGGGTCGGCGATCGCCTCATGGGCTGCTTTTGAAAGTTTTTCGGGCGAGTCGCGCCACCATGCGAACGCATGAGAATCCAGAAGTAATCTCATCGTTATTTTTCAAATCCCCAAAATTCGTCCGGAAGTTCGTCGTTAAAATCATCGGCAACCGACATCGTGCCGCGTCCAAGGCCCGCCGAGCGTTTGTTTACCGCCTTCCGTTTTTCAGCGGCAGCGACTATCTTTCCAAGTTCTTGTCCGTTTTCTTCGATCACTATCTCATCGCCCTCACGTGCCATCGCAAGGAGGCCTTTGAGACGAATGCGAGCTTCTTCAATGTCGACTACAGTGGTCATGTTACTACTCCGAAAATATCATATCATGACGTTTAACCCGCGAGTCCCTTCAGCAGAACACCGACGCCGTACGCAAGACCGGCGGCGAGGGCTCCAACGAGGAGCGTTTCCATGCCGGAGCGGAGCCAGCTTTGCGTTGACCAGCGGCTTTTGAACGAACCGATCAGGAAAAAAGTCACGCCCGTCATTATACAAGCGACAAGGAACGAAGATCCCCAACCAAAAAGGTAGGGAATTAGCGGGACGAGGCCGCAGACGATGAACGCGCTGAATGTGCTTGCTGCGGCCAGCCAGGGCGAACGGATCTCGGAGGGCAGGCCATATTCTTCCGTGAGCATAGTCTTGACCCAGCGGTCTTTGTCGGACGTGATCAGTTCCACAGCCTTTTCAAGCTCTTCACCCTCAAAGCCTTTTTCGCGATAGATCTGCCGAACCTCTTCGCGCTCGCCTTCGGGGGCGACTTCGATGTGGCGGTACTCGATCTTTTCCAGCCGCCGGTAATCGTCGATCTCGGCGCGTGTTCCGAGAAAATTGCTCGCTGCCATCGAGAAACCATCGGCGACCAGATTCGCAAACCCGAGTATCAATACGATCGACGTGGATAGCTCGGCACCCGCGACGCCTGAGACCACCGCGAATGTCGTCACCGCTCCGTCAACGCCGCCGTATATCCAATCCCGGACGTAATTGTGATTTGCAGAACTGATCCGGTGGGCTATCGCCTCGGCGGTGTGTTCATGTTCGAGTTCACCCATTCACGAAATCATATTCCCAAACATCTGCCAAAACAACATACAGACGGCCAGACCACCCCGCCTTCGTTAAACGGCAAAATGCCCCGATTTTACGAGACCGAATGAAAACCGAAGAAAAACTTTAGGAAAACCGAAGGACTTTTCCTTATCGCCCGCAATATCCTCACTCAACAAGTCTGGACAGGACTCGACGGCCCGTGCCGCTCGGTGCCACGCAATAATTTGATGATTAGCAAGGAGAACCACTATGAAAATCCGAAAACCATTTTTTTTGACTTTGCCCGTCATACTTACCGTTAGCTTGTTCGCGGCAATCCCGTCGAATGCGCAGATAACGATCAAACTCCCGAAACTTCCCAGGATCTTCAAGGAACAGCCAGCTCCCCCGCCGTCGAGCGAGTCGTCGACCACATCAACGACCGCTGCGGCGTCAACGCCTGGCGAATCGAAGGGAGTGAGCTCCGCTACCGCCGCCAAGGAGGAAACTCTTCCAGCAAACAACTTCTGCGAAAAAGACGGTCGAACCTCTTATCACCTGATGGAGATCGAAAAGGTAATGAAGGAAGCTCAGAGCTGGGTACCAGGTAAATCAACCTATTTCGCCGGTATGCTGGCAGGGCCAAAGAACGAGTACATCGAAGCAGCACTTTACCCAAAGGCGCGAGAGGAATTATTTGCTAAGCAGAGCGAGGGCGGCGCAAAGTGCCTGACGCCCGCACTCGATGAACTCGCCGTAATTGCACGACAAAAGATCCCCATGTTTACCGGCCCGACGGGTTATATCAACGGTACGGCCACAGAGAAAAAGCTGCTGTTAAGCCCTGTGACCGATGTCAACCTCGCTAAGGTTCACGGCGTCGGCCTGCTGCAAACAAATTGGGTCATTGCAAAAGACAGCTTTAATTTTCCAACGGCCCGCTATAAGCACGGAATGTTCATTGCCAAATATCCGACTCGCGAATTCTGTTGGGTCTTTTACGTAAACATCGTTCAGGATTACGCCGGAGGCGGTACATATGGTGCCAGTTACGCAAACTATATAGGCAGGATCGTTTCAGGCTGCCCAGCCGGAAAATAGTTCGGCCGAATGGAGCACTTATTTGACCGAGCCCATGGTCGGACGGACTTCAAACCTGGCTTCGCCGCTCCGCAGAGCATTAAGGACACAACGGGGATCCTCATGAAACATAAAGACAATATTCGTAAAATCGTTTTTCTCATTATCGCCCTTTTCGCCGGGGCAACCGCTCACGAAACGCTTGCAGCGACTTTTACCGTAAACTCAACTGCGGATCTTCAGGACAACTCTCCTGGAAACGGTGTCTGTGAGACCTCGACAACGGGCGTTTGTACGCTGCGCGCAGCCATCACCGAAGCAAATGCTCTGGTTGGCGACGATATTATTGTTCTGCCGGCAGGTATATATCAGATCACGCTAGCGGAAACACCGGAGAATGCCAACGCCGCCGGCGATTTTGATATCAGCTCGAATATTACGATCAATGGTTCGGGAGTGGACAGCACCATAATTCAGGGTGCGGCAAGTCCCGGGACTGCCGCTGAACGCATCTTTCAGTTCATTTCCGGTACGTCCTACGTTAATAACGTCACCCTTCGTTACGGCAACGCTATAGTCGGGGGCGGCATTTGGAATTCGGCCACGCTGACATTGAGTAATGCCCTCGTCACCAATAACTCCGCTAGCAACGAAGGCGGGGGCATCTACAACAATGGGGGAACGGTGACTCTAACCGATTCGATTGTTAGCAATAATTCAGCGACAGGCTTGGGGGGCGGTTTGGCGACCACCAACGGCACGGTAATACTAAACAATCTGGCCGTCAGTAATAACTCGGCAAACTCCGGCGGTGCCATTTATAGCTTCCAATCCGGCGGCACTGTCGGAACCGTGATTATGACCAACTCGGCCGTAATCGGTAATTCGACAACTTTGTGCTGTGGCGGGATTAACAACGCAGCTACAATGACCGTCAGCAACTCGACTGTCAGCGGAAATTCGGCGAGTGAGGCCGGCGGCATTGGCAGTCTGGGCACGCTAACGCTTGCCAGTTCGACGGTGACAAATAACTCGGCAAGCGAGTACGGTGGGATTTACAGCAATGATGTTCGGATAGCAGATGTCCGCAATAGCATTATTGCTGGAAACAATTCACCTTTGGTTCCCGACGCCTTCGGCCCTTTTAATTCACAGGGCTACAATCTGATTGGCGTCGGAGCCGGTTCTACGGGATTCACCGCAACCGGCGATCAGGTCGGGTCAGGCGAAGCTCCAATCAATCCATTGCTCGGACCATTGCAAAACAACGGCGGCCCGACATTGACGCACGGGCTTTTGACCGGCTCGCCTGCTATCGATAAGGGCAATTCTTTCGGCGTGACAACCGACCAGCGCGGTTTGCTTCGTCCGGTTGATATAGCTTCAATCACGAACTCCTTCGATGGCGCGGATATCGGCGCTTTCGAAGTGGAAGCAGGCACAACGCCTACGCCCGGGGATGTCCTGTTCATTTCGGAATACATTGAGGGAACATCGAGCAACAAGGCTATCGAGATCTTTAACAGTGGCAACACGCTTGTCGATCTGGCGTTGGAAGGGTACAGGCTTGAGATATATGCGAATGGGTCACTGACCGCGACCGGCGCTCTAAATCTCGTAGGGATGGTCGCGGCCGGCGACGTCTACGTCATTGCAAATCCGAATGCAGATGTAGTAATACTCCAGCAAACTGACATTCCGAATCCGATAATTGCCGGCTTCAACGGCAATGACACGCTGATACTAAGGAAGGGCGGTTTGGGCGGGCCGATCGTCGATGTGTTCGGCCAGCGTGGAAACGATCCCGGCGATGAGTGGGGCACCGGCGTAACATCTAGCCAGGACAATACGCTCGTCCGTATGTGCTCCGTTTTGGCCGGCGACACAAATGATACAGATCCGTTCGATCCGGCCGTTGAATGGATCGGCTTCGCGACCGACACATTCAACGGCCTTGGTTCACACTCGTGCGGCGTAACTCCGACACCGACACCGACTCCAACTCCAACACCTACACCTACGTGCGGGTGGTTGCCGTCGACCGATTATCCGAATTCCATCAGCCTCAATTCTGGCGCGGTTCAGGGTGGGTCGCTTTATAGTTTCGGCGGCACGACAAATAATGTACCAACCGCTGCCTCATACAAGTTTGATGGAAATGTCTGGACATCCATTTCACCGCTTCCTGAACCTCGTTGGGGAGCCGCGGCAGTAACGGACGGTACGTACATCTATATTTTGGCTGGAGCCAACCAGGAAAACGCTCTGGTTGATACGGTATTTAGATATGATCCGGTCACTAATTCCTACACTTCCATGGCTCTGTTGCCATCTGCTCGAGCCCTTCATTCTGCCGCGTACTTGAATGGCAAGATCCACGTTTGGGGCGGAACGACCGATGGTCTTGGGCCGGCGTCGAACAGCCATGTTGTATTCGACACGGTGAGCCTCGCCTGGACGGACGCAGTGCCAATTCCGGCGCCCGCTGCCTACGCTTCAGCCTTTGTTCACAACGGATATATTTACAGCGTCGGTGGGGCTCCTGACTATGTCACTGCTATTCCAACGATCAAGACGCTCAGGTTCGACCCGGCCACAAATATATGGAGCGACGCCGCAATGGCTGATCTGCCGCAGCCGCGAATGGCCTCTATTGGCTCGACCGTCGCATTCCAGGGGCAGCTCATCGTTGTCGGCGGGTCCGATACGAGCGTCGTTGCTTGGGACCCAACGGCAGATACGTGGAACACCCTGCCGTCCACATCGACCGTACATACCGGTGGGATCGGCGGAGTGATCGATGAAACTTTTTACGTCAGCTCCGGTTCCACTACGGAGATGTACGCCTGCGGAGCCGGTCCAACGCCGACGCCGGAAGTCTTTGTCGAATTCGGCGACCAAGCCGTCGGGATGACCAGCGCACCGCAATCGATAAACTTAGTTAACGGCGGGGATACAGAGATAGTGATGGAGACGCCGAGCTTTGCCGACGGAACACAGTTCGCAATCGTCTCGGATCCGAATGGCACAGTCGTGCCGCCGGGAGGCGAGGTCTCGATCGGTTTTACTTTTACTCCGACATCAGCCGGGGCGAAGACCGATAACGTTACAATTCAGAGCACTGCGGGATCGGGTCCCGTAATAGGTTTGACGGGAACGGGTATCGACCCCGGCCCAACGCCCACGCCAACCCCGACTCCAAGCCCGAGCCCAACCCCAACGCCCACGCCGACGCCGTCCGGGAATAGAATCATCTCCTTCATCGGGGGGACATCTCCTGCGGCTGGTGGGCAGGTCAACTCGATCGTCACGGTCGCCGCGCAAGGAAATGAGAACGGAGTCGGATTCTCGTTGAATTACGACTCAGCACTCCTCAGCAACCCGACCCTATCTCTCGGTTCGGGCTTCCCTGACGCTGCACTATTCGTAAATACGAGCACCGCCGGGAATATCGGTATAGTTTTCGCGTTACCGCCAAACTCAACAATACCTGTAGGCGCTCACGATCTGGTTACGATCAGTTTCGACACTTTCGCCACGTCGAATGCTAATACACCGATCACTTTTGGCGACCAACCGGTAATTCGGGAGGTGTCGGATACCAACGCCGATACACTGCCGGCTGAATTCTTAGGCGGCTTTATAACTTTCGCCCAAGGTCTTGAAGCGGATGTTGCGCCGAGGCCAACGGGAGGCGGGACGATCTCCGTCGCTGACGTAACGCAGGTCGGGCGATTTTCGGCCGGAATAGATCAGTTCAACGATGCTTACAACGAATTCCAGCGGGCCGATTCGGCTCCTCGCTCCTCCGCCGGCAATGGTTTCATAACGGTTGCGGACTACACTCAGGCGGGCAGGTACGCTGTAGGCATCGACACCGCGATAACCGCAGGCGGGCCTTCTGCGGCAAACCTTTTCTCAGGGGCAAATTTCGATATTTCGTCGACAAGAAAGCCCGAACTCTGGATGGGAGCGACAACGCCCGTCGGGATCGAGGCCACTCAGACCTCCTCCGGTTCGCAGGTCGTTGTCTCGATCACAACGAATGCGCAAGGGATCGAGAACGGATTTGGTTTCACCCTTGAATATGACCCAGCGATCTTGCAGAGCCCTGTCATTGCGAAGGGAGCCGATGCGCAATCCGCAACGCTCTTCCCGAATACGGCAACCGCCGGAAAGGTCGGCGTGATCCTCGCTTTTCCTGTCGGATCGGCGATCCCCGCGGGCGCAAGGGAGATCATTACCGTCACATTCAACGTTGCGGCTAACGCTCCCGCCGGGGGAACGTCTCTTACGTTTTCTGATGTGCCGGTCGTGAGGGAGATTTCTGATGTCGAGGCGAACGTCGTTGATTCAACATTTACCGGAGGGACGGTCTTTATTCTAGGTCCAACCTCGGCTCCTGTAACGGTCGCCGGACGTGTGGTGCGGACCAACGGGCTCGGGGTCAACAATGCTTCGGTCACGGCCGTGGATAAGGGAGGGAACATGCATAGGACGAGGACCAACGGTTTCGGATATTTTGTCTTCGATCCGGTTCCGTCCGGACAAACCTACGTCATTACCGTTGAACACAAACAGTTCAGCTTCTCCCCGCAGATCATTAACGTGAAGGATAATATCTTCGATCTATTGATCCAGGAATCTCCTTAGTAGATCGCTAGTGCATAAGTGAAGGCTGCCTGAAAAGGCGGCCTTTTCTTTGCGCAGTGGAACAACCGTGGGCAAGTTTGTGCGTCCGTGACAAGCGGCGCTAATGGATGCGATCAGGGCAACGGTTGTCCGTGGGATGATCGGGGCGATCGTGGCCCGTTCCCTTTTGGTCCGCTTGGGTGCCAGTGGGTGCGATCGTTTTGTCCCGGGCTGGAGATTATCAAGATCCGGGTCTGCCGTTATCTAGCCCGGGGCTGGGCCAGAATCGGCAGGGCTGAGCTGAAAATGTGTTATCTGAGGTTTAGAGAATAAAAAAGGGCATTCGTAGAAATCTACGAGATGCCCAAATTTATTGGTGGCGGGGGGGAGACTTGAACTCCCGACCTCGGGGTTATGAATCCCGCGCTCTAACCAGCTGAGCTACCCAGCCATGAATTCTTGATTATAGGACGCCGGTCAAAAAAATCAAGCGCATTCGCGTTAGGAATGGGTTAGAGGTAGGCGTAACATCAAAACGATTGATAGAATGCTCGTTGCACCGGACCAGTCTGTGTAATTAACGAAAATGCCGATAGTCTTCGCCGCCGCCACGGAACACACTTCCGTCCTTCTCGCGCTTTTCTTGATGCTCGCCGCCGCCAAGCTGATGGCGGAGCTTTTTGAGCGTTTAAAGCAGCCGGCGGTCGTCGGCGAAATTCTGGCGGGAGTCATTATCGGCCCGAGCGTCCTCAATTTGATCCAGCCATCCGAGATCATCAGCATCGTCGCTGAGATCGGTGTCATTTTTCTGCTCTTCATGGTCGGGCTGGAAACGAAACCGCAGTCTATTTTGAAGGTAGGGAAGCGGGCCTTCATCGTCGGAACGCTAGGCGTCATTCTCCCTTTCATTGCCGGCTATTTTATCGCCAAGTCTTGGGGCGGATCCTTCGTGGAGGCAATGTTTATCGGAGCGGCACTTGTTGCGACCTCGGTCGGCATTACCGCTCGCGTTCTCGGCTCGCTAGGGCTTCTCGATCGCGAAACCTCACGCATAATTCTCGGTGCGGCTGTCATCGACGACATTCTGGGCCTGATCATCCTCTCCGTAGTATCGGCCCTCAGTACCGGCGAGATCAATTATCTCGAGCTCGGCAAGACGGCTGCCCTCGCCATTGCATTCATCGTTTTTGTCGCCTTCGTCGGCTCGCGTGTCATCAATAAGGTCGCTCCCAGCGTAGACAAGCTGCGATTGACCAAGCCTTATTTTAACCTCGGTCTCATTCTCTGCCTTGGACTCTCGGTTCTTTCTATTTATGTCGGCGTAGCGGCGATCATTGGTGCATTCCTCGCCGGAATGGCGATGGCCGAGGCGACCGAGGATAACGCCCCGATGCACAAGCTGACCAGCGGCGTTACCGAATTCCTCGTTCCGTTCTTTCTGGTCAACATCGGAATGCAGCTTGATCTGACGCTGTTTCGCGATATGGATGTTGTTCTGCTTGCGGTAGTTATAACGATCGCCGCAGTCATTACGAAATTCATCGGTTGCGGACTCGGAGCATGGGGGCTTACATGGAAAGAAATGGGGCAGGTCGGTGTCGGAATGGTTCCCCGCGGTGAGGTAGGAATCGTGGTTGCCCAGATCGGGCTCGGCCTGGCTGTCATCACCGATCGATTTTTCGCCTCCGTCTTATTTATGGCCGTCGCTAC
Source organism: Pyrinomonadales bacterium (assembly GCA_038212935.1). GTDB lineage: Bacteria > Acidobacteriota > Blastocatellia > Pyrinomonadales > Pyrinomonadaceae > OLB17. The sequence goes on from JBBQTV010000067.1 coordinate 12,316, forward strand.
AACGCTGATCGCGCCGCCGCTGATCAAGATTTTCTACGCCGAAGATAAAGATAAGGATGGCATACCCGACAAATTTGACGTACAGGATGTTTCCGACCGCTTGCCTCGAATAGGCTAATCGACGTCAAAATAGCCTTTCGCACAAACTGACCGGTTTTCGATCAAAAAGATTGCTTGACACAATAGTGCCTAACAAGTATTATTGTTTTTCAACGGTGTTTACCATCGTTGATTGTTTATCCTCTTCGCGATAAAAGCTCTTAGATTCACACTTCACCAATTCCTCTTGCTAGAACAATAGGAACCTATCAAAACTCGATGTCAGCAAAATTAGGGGAAATTCTTGTCCGCGAAAACCTAGTCACCCCGCAGCAATTGCGGGAGGCGCTCGACTACCAGCGAGCAAACGGCGGACGTTTGGGCTCCAACCTTGTCAGGCTTGGAATGATCTCTGATGATGTGATCACAGCGGTGCTTTCCCGCCAATATGGAGTGCCGTCGATCAATCTGGACCTGTTTCATATAGAAACTGAAGTCATTCGCCTGATCTCTCAGGAGGTCGCACTAAAATATACGGTCCTGCCTATTTCTAAGGTCGGTGCAACGCTGACACTCGCGATGGCGGATCCGACCAATGTGTTCGCCATGGACGATATCAAGTTCATGACGGGCCTCAACGTTGAACCGGTGATCGCCTCAGAAGCATCGATCCAGATGGCGATCGGCAAGTATTACAGCGGTTCAACCCAGATCGACATTTTTGACGCTAGCATTCCGTTCGAGACGGAAAAGAACGGAGCCAAGAACGGCAAAAATGGCAAGAACGGACAGGCAGTCAAGAGTGGACACAAGATCCGCATCAACGACCGGTTATCCGAATCGGACCTCGACGTTACGCTCGAAGACTTCAATTTCGGCAATGGCGATACGGAAGAGTTCGAGCTTATCGAACAGAACGACGAGATCGATCTTGCCACTTTGGCACGTGCCAGCGAAGACGCTCCGGTCGTTCGCCTCGTCAACGTTTTGATGGTCGACAGTTTGCGACGCGGAGCATCGGATATTCACGTCGAGCCGTATGAAAAATCTTTCCGCATCCGATTCCGTATTGACGGTGTCCTTTACGACGTAATGGCTCCGCCGCTTAAGATGCGCGATGCGCTCATCTCGCGACTCAAGATCATGGCCAAGCTCGATATCGCCGAAAAGCGACTTCCGCAAGATGGCCGCATCAAGATAAAAGTGAAGGTAGACGACCGCTCACGCGAACTCGACTTTCGTGTCTCGACCCTGCCGACGCTTTTCGGCGAAAAAGTCGTGCTCCGGCTCCTGGACAAAGACAAGCTCATGCTCGATATGTCGAAGCTCGGGTTCGAACCGGAAAGCCTTGAGAAATTCCAACGGGCGATCGCGAATCCCTACGGTATGGTCCTCGTTACCGGACCGACCGGTTCAGGTAAAACGAACACGCTTTATTCGGCGCTACAGACATTGAACACTTCGGAAACGAACATAATGACAGCGGAAGATCCGGTCGAGTTCAATCTCGAAGGCATTAACCAGGTTCAGATGAAGGAGCAGATCGGGCTCAACTTTGCTGCTGCACTCCGCTCGTTCTTGCGTCAGGATCCCAACATCATTCTCGTTGGTGAGATCCGTGACTTTGAGACGGCCGAGATCGCGATCAAAGCCGCGTTGACGGGCCATCTCGTTCTCTCAACGCTGCACACGAATGACGCGCCATCGACCATTTCGCGTCTGGTGAACATGGGTATCGAACCATTCCTGGTCGCGACCAGCGTCAATATCATTCAGGCGCAAAGGCTGATCCGTCGGATCTGCAAGGCATGTAAGGAAGAGATCCAGGTCGCTCCGGACATTCTGCAGGCCGCAGGATTCAGCGATGCTGAGATCCCGGATCTAAAGCTTTATAAGGGACGCGGCTGTGACGCGTGTCTCAACACAGGATATAAGGGCCGAGTGGGCCTTTACGAGGTCATGGAAGTGACCGACGAACTTCGCGAATTGATCATTATTGGTGCCAGCGCGATCGAACTTCGAAAGAAGGCGATCGACCTCGGGATGATAACGCTTCGTGAATCAGGCCTTTGCAAGATCCGCCAAGGCATCACCACATTAGAAGAAGTGGTCAAGGAAACTGTCGTATAGGTTTTTGGAGGAAATATGGTATTTAGGGCAATTGCATTATCAGTAGCATTACTTATCGGAATGGGGACGCTTATTCCGATAGCAACTCAGTATGCCGAAGCCGGCGCGCAGAAAGTGCGAAAGTACAAAAAGAAAGAACGCTCATGGCGCGGCGTCAAGAAGTATTCCAAGCGGTGGTGGCAGCTCTATCGAGCTCAAGAACGCCGCAAGAAGCAAGTTGCAGCTCGAAAACGCCAACTCCGGCTCAGACAGATGAGGCTTGCCAAAGCCCGAGAAGGCGAACTCCAAACGTCGGCAGATACAACTCCCGAGAGCAAACCAAAGACCGCCATGCTTCCGACCGGAAAGCCTGCACCAGAAGGCTGGGTTGCTGAGACGGCGACCGAAAATGAGATGCAGTTCAAGGTGGCCAACGAGGGCGGAACAAACGTCGGTTCGGCTGCGATCTCCGTCGTCGGGCCCGCGTCCGGCGAGACCGTCACCACAGGACGCAACCGTTCGCTCGGCGGCGTTCCAACAACAGCACTCCGACGCGATGTCATCAACCGAATGATCCGCGAGAACGGCTGGGTCGTCAACGATTATCAAAAAGAGGTCGGCGGCAAGACGGTCTATGTCGTCGTTGCACAGTCGCAAGACAAGGGCGGCCAGGTAAGTTCACGCCTTTTCTACTTTACCGAGGCCGGCGGACGCATCTATAGCGTAGCCACAAACTCGGCCACCGATTCATCCGAACGCCTTGCCGAGGAATCGGAAAAGGTCATTCAGAGCATTCAGGGTACAACGCGGCCCGTTCAGCAGGCAGCGGTCAAGGGCATCGTACGCGAACGGCCCGATCAACCCGCGGCCCCGCCCGCAGCAGCGCTTCCGCCGTGTGCCGTTCCAGTAACACAGTAATTCACTACATCAAAGAATATTCTCGCCCGGAGAAATAAAACCAAATGAGCTTCGATCAAACAGAAAGTGCAGCTTCGCAGATCACGCTACCGGAACTTCTCAAGAAGATGACAGACAAAGGCGGATCTGACCTGCATCTCACCACCAATTCGGCTCCGCAGGTGCGCGTTCACGGCCACCTCAGCCCCCTCGAAGGCTTTCCGCCCATGACCCCGGCGGATACCAAACGCCTCGCCTATTCGGTCTTGACGGATGCTCAAAAGCACCGTTTCGAAGAAAACCTCGAACTCGACTTTTCGTTCGGCCTTAAAGGAATGTCGCGTTTTCGTGCCAACCTCTTTAACCAGAAAGGAGCGGTCGGTGCAGTGTTTCGTGCGATCCCTTACGAGATCAAGACATTCGATGATCTCGGCTTGCCAAAGGTCGTTGCGGACCTCTGCAAAAAGCCTCGCGGCCTTGTTCTCGTGACCGGACCTACGGGTTCCGGTAAATCGACGACGCTGGCTTCGATGGTGGACAAGATCAACATCGACCGACACGATCATATTCTGACGATCGAGGACCCGATCGAATTCCTTCACAACCACAAGAATTGTGTTGTTAATCAGCGTGAGGTCGCTGCCGACACGCATTCGTTCGGTGCCGCCCTTAGAACCGCACTTCGTCAGGACCCGGACATCGTCCTCGTCGGCGAAATGCGTGACCTCGAGACGATCGAAATGGCTCTGCGTATCGCTGAGACGGGCCATTTGACCTTCGCCACGCTTCACACCAACTCCGCATATTCGACGATCAACCGAATCATCGACGTTTTTCCGTCCGCCCAGCAATCGCAGGTTAGAACGCAGCTTTCGCTAGTTCTCGAAGGCATCATGTGTCAATCGCTATTGCCGAAAGCGACGGGCGACGGCCGCGTCATGGCTCTGGAAATACTCGTACCGAATCCCGCTATCCGCAATCTGATCCGCGAAGACAAGATCCACCAGATCTATTCGATGATGCAGACGGGGCAGGACAAGTTCGGTATGCAGACCTTCAACCAGGCTCTGGCGACGCTGGTCCACAAGAAACAGATAACCGTCGATGTTGCAATGCAGCGAACCTCGAACGCCGACGAACTCAAGGAGCTGATCGAACGCGGTTCGGGACTAAATCAGAGCTATGGCGGCGGAGCTAAGCCCGTAATGCCGACCTCGGGTGGAAGCCCGTATGCTCAGGGGCGTCCGATCGGACAACGCCCACCCGCCCGCTGATCGCCTAAAGGAATTTTGAATACAGGAGCTTAAGAATAGAGATGCCAACATTCGTATATAAAGGAAGAAATCGATTGAACGAGCTGGTCGCCGGCGAACGCAATGCCGCGAGCGCGGACGATCTGCGTT
>JBBQTV010000068.1:0-16715 GCA_038212935.1 Pyrinomonadales bacterium
GTTCTTTTGGCAGCGCTGCAACATCGGCTGACAACCATCGGGATCGCACTCGTCTTTTTCATCGGGGCGATGGCCGTCTCAACGCAGATCGGAAGCGAGTTTATGCCGCCGCTCAATGAGGGCGATCTGATGTATATGCCCGTCACAGATCCCGGCATTTCGCTTCCCGAAGCAACCCGGCTTCTCAGCAAACAAGACGAGATCATCGCTTCGTTCCCTGAGGTAAAGTGGGCCGTCGGAAAAGCCGGGCGTGCAGAGACCTCGACCGATCCGGCCCCGATCAATATGAATGAAACGGTCGTTCACTTAAAGCCTGTGAGCGAATGGCGTCCCGGCATGACTCGTGAAAAGATCATCACGGAACTGGACGCCGCACTTCGTATGCCGGGAGTGACAAACATTTGGACCCAACCGATCATTAACCGAATAGAAATGCTCGCGACGGGCATCCGCTCGCAAATCGGTATAAAGATCTATGGCAATGATCTGGATGTCATCGAGCGGACCGGACAAGAGATAGCGGCCGTATTGCGGGATGTCCCGGGTGCAGCAGATGTTTATCCGGAGCAGATCGGCGGAGCTCCCTATATCGACATAGAGATCAACCGCCAAGCTGCTGCTAGGTACGGCATTGAGGTCGCGACTATCCAGGAGGTGATCGAACGCGGTATCGGGGAAACGAATCTGACGACGACGATCGAAGGCCGAAACCGCTTTCCGATCCGCGTCCGTTATAGCGAAGAATTCCGGTCATCACCTGAGGCCATCGGCCGGATTCCCGTACTTTCGCCGACCGGTGAGGCAATACCACTATCGCTACTCGCGGATATTCGATCGGTCGAGGGGCCCGCGATGATCCAAAGCGAGAACGGACTGCTCCGCGGTACGGTGCTATTGAATGTACGCGGCCGGGACATTGGCAGTTTTGTGCCAGAAGCCGATGAACTGATTCGTGAGCGCGTCCAACTGCCATCCGGTTACTACTTCAATTGGAGCGGCCAATATGAAAATCAGGTTCGCGCGCGCGAACGACTGATGATCGTCATCCCGATCGTTATCCTGATCATCTTTGGCACTCTTTATATGACCTATAACTCGCTCGTCGAGGCAGCTCATGTCCTGCTCGCAGTGCCCTTCGCCCTGACGGGTGGTTTCTATCTGGTCTGGTTCCTCGACTACAACTTTTCTGTGGCGGTTTGGGTCGGATTTATTGCGTTGTTTGGTGCAGCGGTGCAGACCGGAGTGGTCATGGTCGTTTATTTGGAGGAAGCCGTAAGGCGCAAGAAAGAGGAACTCGGCTTTCTTGACCGCGAGACAATCAAAGAGGCCGTGATCGAAGGCGCTCTTCTCCGCCTGCGGCCAAAAGTTATGACGGTAGCGACGATCATTTTCGGCTTGCTTCCTATCATGTGGAGTACGGGTGCCGGCTCCGAAGTGATGCGACCCTTGGCCACCCCGGTATTTGGCGGGATGATCTCAAGTCTTCTGCACGTTCTAATAGTTACGCCCGTGATCTTTTATTGGATACGCATATTCGAGTTAAAAAAGCATGAAGAATTCACTTAGATTCACAATTCCCGCCCTCGCTGCCTTGTTCGTCGTACTGTTCGTAGCCGCCGAAAGCGGACTTGGGCACGAGAAAGAGAACCATAATAAGGCACCGGCGAACGTCGTAACCAGTGCGAGTGTTTCGGGCGCAAACCCAGCGGAGTCTCCGATAGCTGAGCAACCCGCGGCGGGGTTAACCGAATTTCCGACGCTACATCCGATGATAGTACATTTCCCGATCGTTCTTCTCATCGTCGGGGCATTCGTTCAGATCGCATCTCAGTTCGTCTTTCGCCGCGAGCTTAGTTGGCTGGTCGTTGTCTTTGTGTTGATCGGGGCAGTGGGAGCCTATCTGGCCTCGTATGTGTTTCATCCGCACACAACCGGATTGAATGCCAATGCAGACCGGTTGCTGCTGGAACACGAGCTTTACGCCGATTACACTATCTGGCTTGCCATTGCCGGCCTGATCGCAAAGGGCATTTCTATGGCCGCACTCAAACGGGTCTGGTGGAGCGAGGCAATGGTTTCGCTGCTTCTAATCGGATCAGCCGTCGCTGTAGCAATTGCCGGCCATCACGGTGCCGAACTCGTTCACAAAGAGGGCGTCGGGGCAAAGGGTGCGTTTCTTGAGTTACACGACCACTAAGGCGTTCCGTTATATGTTTCTACGGAGACTCAGATCCATTAGTATTTTGATCGCGGCATTCATCGGCTGCGTGATAGCGGTGCACCCGCAGGCCGTGATCGACCCACCCAGTCCAAGTTCCGCCCAGAAATATCTCGACATGCAAACTGGAATGACGGCGGACGAAGCGGTGCGGATCGCTATGGCTAATAACCAGGAACTTGCTGCCTTGAGAAAAGAGGCCGAGGCAGGCGAACAGCTCCTTCGTCAATCAGGTTTGCGTGCGAATCCAAGTCTCGAGATCGGCAGCGACCGGCAAATAGGCGGTATGGACCAGGGGTATATGGTTCAAGGCGGCCTTCCGCTCGAACTTGGCGGTCGGCGAAACGCTCGGATCAGGGTAGCTGAAAGCGAGTTGGAAATACGTCGGCTTGCGGTTGCCGATCGCGAGCGACAGCTTGCAGCAGATGTTCGAGTCGAATTTGGCGAAAGCCTCGCGGCCGTTTTCAAACTGAAGTTCACCGAAGAAACGCTCGTAGCCGCAACCAGGAACTTCGATCTTGTTTCAGCCCAGGTGGACGAGGGGCGGCGGGCTCCACTCGAACGAAATATGGAGGCGGTCGAACTTAACCGCATCCGGGCGCTTCGCGAAACAACGGAGGCCGAAGTCGAAATTTCCTTTCTCGATCTCAGAAATCTGCTTGGCATGCCGCCCGAAACTCCGCTGCGTCTCAGCGGAACTCTCGACGAACCGATCGAGCTGCTTCCGCTTATCGCCGACGCGGTGGCGGCTGCCCTTACACGCCGCACGGATCTTGCAGGTGCACGCGAGTTCGAACGCCTTGCCGAGGCCCGCACCCAACAGGCCAGAGCCGATGGACGCATCGATGCTGACGTGATGCTCGGATACCGGCGGATGCGGGCCGGCTTCCCTTTTCGCGGATTTGATGATGCCGGCGATCTCATGCCGATCGAGGATCAAATGAATTTTTTCACCTTCGGCGTTCGGCTTAGCCTTCCCGTATTCGACCGTAAACAGGGACTCATAGAAGCCGCAAAGCTCGACCAAGAAGCAGCAGCAAAACGTCGTGAATTTGGCGAACTCGTCGTACGCCGGGAAGTTGCTTCGGCATATATCAAACATGACCGGGCACTGCGAGCGAAGGAGATCTTTCGCGTAGGGGTTCGCGACCAAGCGGCGCAGAATCTCGACGTCGTTCGTCAAATGTACGAACTCGGATCACGGAACCTGCTCGAATACATTGGCGAACTCCGGCGGTTCATTGATACCGAGATAGGTTTCATCGAAGCGCAAAAGGAAGCATATATCGCACGTATCGAACTTCTTCGCTCGATCAATTCTCCGGAGTTATTAGGAAGATGAACGAATCGGATCATATAAAAGACGGATCAGAAGTTGAAGTGATAGAGCCGGCCGAAAACGAGGCGGCCGTAGATCGGCCTCAAACGAAACTTCGCGTGGCGATCGGCGTGGGGCTCATCGTTCTCTTTGCCGCGGCACTCACCATCTGGTATTTTGCGAGCAGCGATGATAACGCCGCCGGGCGGCCCGTGCCCGCTCCGCGTTCAATGCCGAATGACACTGACGCGACGACCGGCTCACCGATCACGGGCCAGACCTTGACGATCAGTGCCGTTCAGCGTGAGAACATCGGGCTGGAGGTCGAGATCATCGGCGAACAACTTGCGGCCGAACTTGGGCTGACCGCCGCCACCGGTGTCGTCGAACCAAATGCGTACCGAAACACGCCCGTAATGCCACTGCTTGGCGGGATCGTACGCCGAGTTTATCCGGAACTCGGCGATTATGTGACGCGTGGACAGACGGTTGCCGTGATTTTCAGTGACGCCTTCGCAGGCGCGCAATCGCAATATCTGGCACTCGTTACCGAGACTGATAATGCACGAAAGAGTTTCGCTCGAACTCAGCGTCTTGTAACCATAAATCAGCCCGGACGTACCGAATTTGACAGCGCGGCCCGTCAGATGAAGGCCGCCGACGCCGCTCTGGCTGAAATGCGAAGCCGCTACCAGAGGACGACACGTCTTCTCACGATCGGCGCGGCAAGCCGCGAACAACTTGAAGAGGACAACACAAAGCTGCGTACCGCTGAGGCTGCGGCCACGGAGGCACGCAACCGATACGACCGGGCCGCACGACTACTCGAGATCAACCCCGAAACAAGAACTCAGAACGAAGAGGCGCTAAATAAACTTCGGGCCGCCGAAGGCGAACTCGCCTCCGCTCGACAGCGTCTATTGCTATATGGCCTGAGCGAACAGCGAATAGCGGCTCTGCGTTCGGCGACACAAATTCGCTCAGAGCTCGAGGTTCCGTCGCCGATCTCCGGGACCGTCACGAGCCGTAACGTGAATGCCGGCGAAGTCGTCGACACGAACAAAGAACTTATTCGGGTTGCCGACCTATCGACCGTATGGGTGATCGCACAGGCATTCGAGCGTGACCTTCCTCGCCTGCGGACCGGTAGCGGAGCGAGCGTGACGACGGCGGCATTCCCCGATCGGCTTTTCCGCGGACAGGTCACCTACATCGATCCCTCAATAGACGAAACGACGCGTACCGCGAAGGTGCGGATCGAACTCGCGAATCCCGACCGTTCCCTGAAGTTTGGCATGTTTGTTAACGTTGCCTTTGGTGCTCTGGGCCAAAGCGAACGGACAGTTCCTGTCATCCCGGCGGCATCTGTCCAGAACGTCCGCGGGCGACAAACAGTGTTCCTTGCTACATCGGACCCAGACGTCTTTGAGCTTCGACAGGTTAACCTCGGGCCGGAGTCGAATGGCCGCTTTCCGGTGCTAGAGGGCGTGACCGTTGGCGACCGGATCGTTACGACCGGCAGCTTTCTGCTCAGGGCGGAGTGGTTAAAGCTCAATCCCGAGCAATAGGTCGTGCGTCCTGAAGGCCGCTTTCAAGTTCTGCCAATTGAAACTGATCCGGTTAGTTCGCCGTTTTGAGCCGCACTTACCGGGTTTCGGTTTTAAAGATGCCTGTGTACCGCAGCGAACTGAATTCTCTATCTGTCTTGACTAAGATAAGCTTTACCCACATAGCAAATATGAGAATCAAACGATTACAGATCGGGCTGTTCCTCTTTGCTGCGGTGAATGCATTTGGCCAGGCCGAAGATCTGAGAGTACGGGCCGAGGACACCCTCGGCCGCAGCGTGGTTCCGGCTTCGGCCATGGTCCGAGAAGCTGCTGGTTCGACCCGCCCTTGTAGGAACGAGCGGACAGCTATTGTTAATTGCGCCGTTAGCGTCGGTGAGGTCATATCGGTGTCCGCCGAAGGCTTCGCTGCATCTGAGAGGATGGTTACAGCAGATGACCTTACGACGGGTGAAATTACGATTCGTCTTATCCCATTCGGGCTTCGCGAGACAGTCGTGGTTTCGGCCCAAAGGTCGGAAGCGAGGCTCGCCGACACTCCGTCCAGCGTAGCCGTGCTCGGACGCGAAGATATTGCAGCCTCGGCCGCTCCGACGCTCGACGATACGCTGCGCCAGGTGCCCGGTTTTTCTATATTCCGCCGCTCGAGCAGCCGCAACGCGAATCCGACGACGCAGGGCGTTTCGCTTCGAGGCGTGGGGTCGAGCGGTGCCAGCCGTACGTTGGTAATGCTCGATGGCGTTCCGCTCAACGATCCTTTCGGCGGCTGGGTCCAGTGGAACCGCGTCAGCCCGGTCGCTATCGAACAAGTGGAGGTCGTCCGCGGCGGTGCGTCAAATCTTTACGGCACCGGAGCTCTAAGCGGCACGATAAATATTGCATCCAGACGCTCACGGAACGACATGGGCTTTTCCGCCGAAATGTTTGGCGGAAATCTCGGAACAGCCGGGGCATCGGCGTTTGGCGGTACTTCGTACGAAGGTTGGACCGCTGATCTGACCGCCGGATTTTTTCGCACTTCTGGATTCGTTATCGTCGATGAAGACGTTCGCGGTCCCATCGATACCAACGCAGGTGTGAAGGGCGTAAACTTCTCCGGACGTTTCGGCAGATCGATCAACGACGCCGTTGGTGTCTTTGCCCGGCCGAGCTATTTCTCGGAAGATCGCTCGAACGGAACTCCGCTGCAGACCAATCAAACGCATTCACGTGGCCTTATTGTCGGTGGAAACTTTCGGATCCCGGCTAGCGGCACAGAGCAGATCAGGCTCGATTGGCGGCTTTTTGGAGCAACACAGGTCTATGACCAAACGTTCACAGCGGTGAATGCTGATCGAACGGCCGAAACGATCGCAAGGCTTCAGCGATCGCCCGCTCGCAACCTCGGGTTTTCGGGCCAGCTTACGACCATGATCCGCGATCACACGATCGTCGCCGGTATCGAAGGCCGCAAAGTTCGCGGCTCCAGCGACGAGGTCGGCTATTTCAATGGCGTACCAACCTCGTCGTTGGGCACAGGCGGCGGGGAGCGCTCGCTCGGCGTCTTTGCGCAGGATATCTTTACGATCGGCGAGCGGTTCGTCTTTACTGCGGGGATCCGATTCGACCGCTGGAAAAATTATGGAGGCTATTCTGCATTCCGGCCATTTTCTGCGAATAACGCTACTGTGACGTCGTTTCCAGACCGCAGCCAGAACTCTTTCAATCCGAAAGCTTCGATGCTCGTCCGCATCACCGATATAGTCTCGATCTACGCCGCCGCCTCGCGTAGCTTTCGCGCTCCAACCCTAAACGAACTCTATCGCGGATTCCGCGTCGGCAGTGTCGTCACCAACGCCAATGCCGAACTTCTCGCGGAGAGGGCAAATAATTTCGAAACCGGAGTGAGCTATGCCAATGGCCGAACATATCTTCGCGGAAACGTCTTTTATATAAAGATCGATCAGGCGATCGCCAACGTCACGGTTTCTGCGACGCCGAATCTTATCACGCGACAGCGGCAAAATGCTGGTTCGACTCGGGCAGCAGGCTTTGAGGCGGACGCACAGTTTGCCATCCGCTCCGTTACCGTTAATGCCGGTTATCAATTCGTCGATTCCCGCGTCATAGAGTTTCCATCGAACCTTGAGTTGGTCGACAAATTCGTCCCGCAAGTTCCTCGTCACCAGTTCACGGCCCAGGCCCGATTCGCCGCTAAAAGCTGGACTACATCACTACAGGCCCGCGCCGCTGGGCAACAGTTCGATGACGACCTGAACCAATTCCGCCTCGAACCGTTCCTTCATCTCGATGCGTTCGTTTCCCGCAAACTCAACGGCCGGCTCACCGTATTCCTTGCCGCCGAAAACATCCTAAACTCCCGCTACTCCGTCGGCCGCACACCTCTCCGTACCATCAGCGCGCCCACAACGATCCGCCTAGGGCTCAGGTGGAATTGATTCTAGACGAACTTTGTTTTAGCTTGGTTGTGGTATGTTCGGTGACGCTTGTAGGAAAGTGATCGCCCGCAGGACGCGGGGGAAGGCGGTTTGTGGTGTCGGCCTTTTCCAGTTCAGGCTGCTCGACCTGCCCCTTATTAAGCGGTGAAGCTGACGCACGACTTCGCCGCGGCATGTCGGCCAGGATGGCGCCGAAAAGCGTCACTCCGAAAGAGACGAGGGCGAAAATGGTTCCGGCGAAAGCGATCGTTTTCGAATCCGAAAATCTGCCAAATAAGACCACGATGGCTCCGATTAGCGTGAATAGGAGGCCGGCGAAGATCAAGATCCGCGGGTCAAAGCCGAGCCACGGGCGTTTTATGACAAGTTCGGCCCCGCAAGAACGACAAAATTGCTGCTCCCCGGCGATCCGTTCTCCGCAATTTGAACAATGCTTCATCTATTTCCGCTTAGCTATATATCGTACGCCTGGGGCAGGCCGAAGGTTCCGTCTCGGCCCGCCCAATAGCAAGGATTGGAGAAAATAGAAAAAGGGAGTGTCCCTGACGCGGTCCGAAGCGCAGATCAATTCAGGGATTCTAGGCGGGCGACAACGCGTTTGATGAGCCATTCTGGTGTTGACGCTCCAGCGGTAACTCCCACCGTCTCACAGCCGATGAGGTCGCTCGGGTCGATGTCTTCTTCGGTCTCGATCAGGAAGCTACGTTCGCACTGCTCTTTGCAGACACCATGAAGCTTCACGCTGTTGGACGAATGTGCGGCACCGATTATGTAAAATGCGTCGACCATTCCGGCCAAAGCCTGCGCGGCTTCTTGCCGGTCGCGGGTCGCTGAGCAAATAGTGTTGATGATCTCAACCTCATCATCGGTCTTCGTTTTGATAGCCTCGGCCGTGTCGAAAAAGGTCTTTGCTTTGATCGTCGTTTGCGAAACGACCATCGGGCGACGCAAATGCGGCAGGCCCGCTACTTCTGATTCATCGCGAATGATGAACGAATGTTCGGGCGCGTAGCCTTTGACGCCGATCATTTCCGGATGGTCCGGGCTGCCGACAATAATGACGTGTCGGTCCTGCTCGGCCGCACGCGACGCGAGCCGCTGGACACGCGTCACGAACGGACACGTCGCGTCCACGACCTTGCCCGCCTTTTCCTCTAGCTCTCGCTGCACCTGCGGCGTCACGCCATGGGCACGAATGACGGCGGTCTCGCTGCGGCTGATCTGCACTGGCTCGCTGATGGTAGCCACGCCCTGCGTACCGAGCCGAAGCATTTCTTGCTCGTTATGAATGAGCGGGCCGAGCGTACGGACGGTCTCGCCGAGGCCGACCGCGTCCTCGACCATATCCACCGCACGTTCCACACCGAAGCAAAATCCGTATTCATCTGCGAGTAAAACTTTCATACTATGCAATTCGCCAACAGCCGCGAACTGGTTTTAGTTTAACAAACCACGGCAGGAAATGAGAACTGGATTAGGCCGGGCCCGATATTTCGACAAGTCGGACGAGTATAAATCTGTTTCAAACGAAATCCGATAAATGTTATATTTTGACCTATGATCGAATATTCAGAGAGGATAACCATCGACCCGAATGTATGTAACGGAAAGCCTGTTATCCGAGGAACGAGGATAGCAGTTCAGAGCGTGATCGAGTACCTTTCGAATGGCGACTCCGTCGATGACATTGTCGAACACCTCCCGGGCATAACGCATGAAGACGTCTATGCAGCTCTTGCATACGCCTCCAACCTGATGAGCCGAAACTTCGTTTTGGAACCGGTCGGGGCATGAAAAGGTTCCTGGTCGACGCCAACCTTCCGAAGGCCGTCTCAAAATGGGGCGGTTCCGAATTCGCATTCGTTTACGACCTCGATCCTGCGATGAGCGACTCGCGCATCTGGGAGTATGCGAGGGAGAACGAACTTACGATAGTAACCAAAGACGCTGATTTTTCGCAACGGATCATGATTACAACCCCGCCGCCAAGCGTCATTCACATTCGCGTCGGGAATATGCGTTTGCACGAGTTGGAAACATTTATCGATAAAACCTGGCCAAGGATCGTCAAGTTATCTTTTGAACACAAGTTGGTAAATGTTCTGGTCGATCGACTGGAAGGCCTCGGTTGATCATCGGATCGGATCGCGAAGGATCATTTCGGCGGTGGTTCGTGCCGCCGCGGCGGCATCGGGATTTGAGGTTTTGAGATGTGCTATCTGCATCAGAGCTTCACCGGTGCGCGAGATCAGCCGGACGAGATCGCCTTCTTCGGCCTTGGTGCGATTGACCAATGCGGACCACGAAACGCCGTCGGCCCAGCGTTCGACGGCAGCCGCTGCAGAAAGGTTGATCTCCTCCGTCGGTTCGATCCCGAATCGCCATTCTGCCTTCGACACCTCGAGGATAATATCTTCAAGCCCCGAGACCAGGTCCATCAATTCGTCCGAAAGGTACAGATCACCATAGTTGCGATCCGAATCGGCCGCGACCGACGCCATCATTCCCGCCATTGTCCGCGGATGAATGTCATCGAGAATGCCGCCCTTCATCGCTTCGCCGACCAGCAGCGGCCGGTCTACGCGAAGGTCCGCTAGCCACTTGCCGGCCTCGGTGACCTTCTCCGCCGTAAAATCGAGATACCCGAAATGGTCGAGCACACGGGCTCGGGCTTCAAACGGCTTCCAAATCTCGCCCCGCAAGAAATCAATGTCCCGCTCGATCTTGTCGATCTCAGCTATCGAACTTGTAGAATGCCAAAGCACTTCTGCCGCCGCTTGGTCACCGCTTGTAAACTCTTCTATTAGCTTATCGAGCAGCTCGTCGCCATCAGACGCAACTCTTTGAAAAGACAATTTCGGCTCAGGAACAAGCGGATTCTTGCCGTCAAAAACTTCCAAAAACGCTGCCTCCGCGGCATATTCGTCGATGCGATAGGTCTTTTCGTAGATCCTCGTCACCCGCGACAGCGGAAAATTGCGTCCCTGGCCGTCGTCGCGCATTGCAACCACGGAGTCGCCATGAACGCTGATCACGAGGAAAAGCCGCTTGCCGCTCCGTCCCTGCGCGACGATACGGCCGGGCATTACGTTCTCGGCCAGCCAACGGCTCCTAAGGTCAGCCCTCGTAGCCGGCAATCGTTCGTCGAGTTTCCGCCTCGCGCTTGTCAACCGCTCAAACCCGCGAACTTGTTCGATCGTCAGTCCTTGACCACCCTCGGCAAGGTCGCTCATGAGTCGGGTTTCGAGCCGGGCTTGCTGACGCCGCAGCCGCTCGACGTGTTTCGCAGTTTCGTGAAACGCAAAACTTTTTTCGGCGATCTCGCGAACTTGCGAAAATGTGCCGAAGGCATCAAGCAAATTAAGCAAGCTTGTGTAGGTCGAACGAAATTTGCTTTCGATCGGGTCGGGAGGAGCTTTCAGTAACTCCGCTATCTTTTTCGGATTTTGGAACTGCCCCGGTGCGAGCACGGCGAATCCAACGTTGTCTTTACCGCGGCGTCCTGCCCGGCCAGTCATTTGCTGAAGCTCGCTCGCCGTAAGCGGCCGCCAGCCGTCGTTGCCACGGGTGTCGGCATTGATGATGACCACCGTCCGCGCCGGAAAATCGACACCTGCCGCAACCGTTGACGTCGCAAAGATGGCATTGAGCGTTCCCGCCGACATCATTTTTTCGACAAGGAGCTTCCATGACGGAATATGACCCGCATGGTGCGAGGCAACGCCTTGGTTGACCAAAATTTTTGAGTGCTTGTGGTTGCGGACCTCGGGATTGAACTCCGCATAGTCGTCGAAAAGCTTTCTGCGGGCGTCGAGCTTGGCGTTATTCCCCGCCTGGCTTTTATCCGCTGCGACCTCGGAAGCGGCTTCATCGCATTTTCGCCGTGTCGGCATGAATACGATGGCAGGCAGCAGATCATTATCCCGTAATGCGGAGATCAGCTTGTGCGGTGGAATTTCAGGCGGACGGCCATTCATCGGACGAAACGCTCTTCAAGAAAGTGGTCGCTAGACCGACGGAATAGCAGTCGAATCCACACGCTTTCGTTTACGGAATTTGCGATAGGTCGAAAAGCCTTCTCTACTCAAGCTGAGTATGGAGCGGCGATTATCGAACAAAAGTTTTAACCAAGCACGTTTGCTCATCTGCGGAAAATAAATGCCGCGGAAAAATAACCGAGCGACGATATGCCCGATGCGAACGTCGATCGGCGAATGCCTGATGGCGTTTATCGCTTCCCAATTTCGCTCGGGGCTATACGACCGCGACCAGGCGTCAAACGTCTCGGTCTTCGCTTCTTCGATCGTCATCTTCAGCGGATCGTGCGCCATTACGAAAGGAGCGAAATCCAGCCAATGCTTCTTACGGCGAAGACGGCCGGCTTTCTCGAGGCGATCGTAAAGCGGCGTGGCCGGAAATGGCGTCAATTGGCCGAACACCGGCAAGCCGGGGGCCCAACTTTCGATCTCGTCCACGGTACGGTTTGCAACGCCGGGCGTGTCGTTGTCCATACCAAAGATGAACGACGTGATCGCGTAAATATTTCGACGGGCCAGGCCGTCGAGCACGGCCTTGTAATCAGCAGGTTTAGAGAACTGCTTGTTCACGTCCGCCATGTTCGCCGGATCTATCGATTCCATCCCGATAAAGATCCATTTGCCGCCGGCCTCTGCGATCAGATCGACAAGCTCTTCGTCGCCCAGCAAATTGGCGCTGATCTGAGCTACCCACGGCAGCGTTGCTCCAGCAGCGATCATTTCGCGAAGAAGGCCTTTTAGCCGCTTCTTATTGATCGCAAGGTTATCGTCGATAAAGAAAACCGCGATCTGGCCCTTTTCTTTCTTCGCACGTTCTTTGAGCCGTAGAAGCTCTTCGACTACGCTTTCGTTCGTTCGAAAGCGGATCGAATCACCAAAAAAGCCTGTCACCGTGCAAAATTCGCATCCGTAAGGACATCCGCGTCCGGTCTCGATCGGTACCACGAAGAACTTGCCCCAACCTGCTCCCATCTTCGCCATTACAGGCTGAAGGAACTTCGGCACTAACGAAAACTGATCAAGATCGAGTGTCTCCCACGGAATATGCGGATACGGCTGCAGGCTCGGCTTGATATCATTTCCCTTGGCATCGAGCGACGGCGTGTAAACTTCCTTAAGCTCGCCGCGTGCGGCGTCGGCGACGATCATCGGCCAAGTCTCATCTGCTTCACCGAGGGCGACTGCGTCAGCGTGTCGCGGCCCGCCATCGCGGCCGAGAGCTTCGTCCGGGCATTCCGTCACATGCGGACCGCCCATTACCACCTTAAAACCTGCCTCGCGGAGCGAATCCGCCACGAGATACGCTCGTGCGACCATCCGCGTCATCGCGCCAATGCCAACAAGCCCGATGTTCTCGTCCTTGCAGAACTGCACAAGCTCGGGCCGCGACATTGCCTTCGCGTTGCCATCTATCAAGACGACCTCATGTTCCTCAGGTGTCAGAGACTGAAGAAGGAACATCCAAAGATGCGGCATGAAATTGCGCGTAATTCCGTTGTCCGGATTGTATAAAAGAATTTTCATGAAACGACTATGATCAGAGCATTCGGATCACCCTGAACGGCTTACTTGAGAACTATCTCAGCAGCAAGGGGGACGGCGTGAGACGATAGCCCTATACTCTCACTTTGATGCCCATTTAGCTATTTTAAAATGATCTTTTTTATTAGACCGTAGAACGCAGATTCTGGCAAGAGCCGCCGCAGAGTCAATATTCCCTTAGTGTTTACGCCGTACCGTAGACGCCGCGTGCCATCCGTGACGGCATCATAGATCGTCTGGGCAACGACCGTTCCGTCGGGGGCTTCTTCCCCGGCTTTCTTCATATTCGGCATCATCCGGGCCACCATATTGTCGTACTCCGGAACGCCTTCCATCCTGGCGAAGTCATTCGAGCGTCCGTAAAAATCCGTTTTGATCGGCCCGGGCTCAATTATTTTCACCCGAATATTGAATGGTTCCAGTTCGTAATGCAGCGACTCCGAAAATCCTTCGACCGCCCATTTCGTCGCATTATAAAGGCTCGAAAGCGGAAACGTCATCCTCCCGCCGACCGAAGCGACATTAACGATGTGGCCGCGTTTCTGCTCGCGAAAGTACGGCAGTATTTCGCGACAGACGTTCATCAGGCCGAATACGTTCGTTTCGAACTGCCGCCGGATCTGTTCATCGTCAGCCGCCTCGAATGGCCCGAGCAAACCGTAACCGGCGTTGTTGACGACAGCGTCAATGCGGCCGAATTTACCGAGCGTTTCGGCGATCGCGATCTTGATCGTGTCGAGATCGGTAACATCCAGCCGGATGGTCGAGATATCAGCGATCCGCCGTAGATCATCGGCCTTCTCGGGCGATCGCATCGTCGCCGCTACTTTCCAGTTCTTCGTCTGAAAGAGCTTTGCCGTCTCCAGGCCGATCCCGCTCGACGCTCCGGTGATAAAAACGACCTTTTCCATAGCCTAAATTTAGCATAATGTTGAAGTTTCCCGTCGTCGAGCAATTGGAAACGTAATTTCACTAAATAACCCTGAACAGCAAACCCTCAAAAAACCAAAAGAAAGGTAGTCAGGGGAACCGTCGGCCCGTCTGATTGGCGAAACTAACTTTAAAATCGTTCGATTTAGCGGCAATGTCGGTCCGTGGGCCGTATTAAACGAGTCGTTTAATGCGTTAAATGCGTTATTTAACGCGGTATTTGATCTGTTTGTTGCGTTAAATGAGTCATTTAACGCGGTATTTTGGTCGTTTGCCCCGTTAAATGAATTATTTAATGCGGTATTTTCCTCGTTTACTTCGTTATTTTCATCGTTTACTTCGTTATTTTCCTCGTTTACTTCGTTAAACGGACGGTTTAATTCAGTGCGTGGCGAAATAATTGAGAGAAGCGCTTTCGCTCGTCTTGAGATCCGGGTTTTCAGCAGGGATTTCTTTTCTCCGATATAGGCGTCGACTAATTCTCGGTGGCAGAACGCTGTGATAACATCAAACTATGAAGTTTTTGCACATTGCGGACGTGCATCTGGGCTGCACTCGGTACCAGTTGCCGGAGAGCCCGCGCGATTTTTTTGACGCCTGGATCGATGTGATCCGCAAATACGGCATCGAGGAGAACGTCGATTTTGTCTTGATGTGCGGCGATTTCTTTCACAAACGCAGCGTGCCGCCCGAGACGATGAACTACGCCGTCGCCGGCCTCAATCTGCTAAAGGACGCCGGGATTCCGGTCGTCAGCATCGAAGGAAATCACGACCAAAAGCACACAGACAGCGATTACAGCTGGCTCCGTTCGCTCGCGAACTGGAATCTCGTGCATCTGCTCGAACCCACGAATGAAGAAGGCCGGATCACATATAGTCCGTGGGATGCTGAGACCGGCAGAGGCGGATTCATCGACATCGGCCGGGCTCGGATCTTCGGCTCGCATTGGTACGGCGCGTCAGCGAACTGGGCGATCCCGATGCTCACGACCGCGATCGGCGAGAACCGTCGCGAAGGTGCGTTTCACGCCCTGATGCTCCACACCGACGTCGAAGGCCACCAAACGCATCCGATCCCCGCACTTTCGGTCAACGCGTTAAAGGAGCTAAAAGAGGTCACCGATTACGTCGGCCTCGGGCATACGCATATGCATTACGAGATCGACAACTGGGCGTTCAATCCCGGCTCAATCGAGGTAACGAATATCAGCGAATACCGCGAGACCCGCGGAGCGTTTGTCGTCGAGGTCGGCGAAGACAATTCCGTGAACGCACGACACGTCACCGAATACCACCATCGGCCATTCCAGCGGCTGACCTTCGAAGTTACAAAATTTGATAACACAAAGACACTGACGGACGCGTTGCTCGAGGACGTCCGCACGACCGCCCGCCACGCGGAGCCCGACAAACCGTCGCCGATCATTGAGATCACTCTGAAAGGCCAGCTTGGCTTTCCCAACTCGCTGCTCGAGATGAAAAAGATCCGCGACCAGGCCCAGAAGGAAACCGGTGCTTTGTCCGTTCGCGTCAGAAATATGTCCGTCCCGGTCGAATACGCCGTCGCGGCTGATGTCGAAGAGGACATCGAACGAACCGTGCTCGAACGCCGCGTGATCGAAGACCTTGTCATCCGCGATAAGCGTTTTCGCGGCAACCGCCAGACGATCTCATCTACTATCATCGGAGCTAAAGAGCAGGCACTGCTCGGAGAAGAGCCCGAAAAGATCGCTGAGTTTATTTCTGTCACCGCAACGGCTGAAGCCGCAACATCGGAAGCTTACTAAAATATGGAAGAAGCCCTCGACAAAGTTAAAGGCCTGGAACATCTAGCGCTCTTTCCGTTGCCGCTGGTACTGCTGCCGAACGAACTTCTTCCGCTTCACATTTTCGAGCCGCGTTACCGCCAGATGCTCGCCGATGCTCAGGCGGAGGCGAACATGTTCGGCGTAAGCTTTTTCGATTCTGACGCCGGTTTCGATATGAAGCCTGAGCTCGGGACCGTTGGATGTGTGGCCGAGATCGGGCAAGTGGAGACGCTGCCTGACGAGCGTTCAAATATAATCACGAGCGGCCTGGTGCGCTATCGGGTTTTGGAATACGTTGATCTGGGTGCCCCCTATTTGACCGCTCACGTCGGCTTTTTTATCGATGAACCCGAAGCGCCGGAGATCGTTCAGCCGCTGTCGGATGAGGTTTTTGCTTTGTTCGAACGCGTGGCGAAAGCCGCTTTCAAAATGAGCGGAAATCGCGGCCGCCTGCCTGAGATCCCGCGAGCCGAACCCGAGCAGCTTTCGTTTCTGGTCACTGCCGCATTCAATCTCGAAAATGACCTGAAATACTCACTCCTCGCGATGACCTCGACCTCCGAACGGCTCACACGCCTGAAAGAGATACTTGATCAGGCCGTCGATCAAATGGAGCAGAGCGCCGAAATAATGAAGGCCGCTCGATCGAACGGCCATAGCAAGAAAAAACTTGATATCTAGCGCTGTTCAGGGAGTCGTCAGCGAGATCTTAAGAAAATCGATGACACGCTGGTCGTACGCTTCTGAGAGTTCCATCGAAGCCGTTGAAATGCCAATTCCCGATGGGCTCAGATCCGTTTTCGCATCAACCGTCGTATCTACCGGAAAGCATTTGCTGAGCCTCGAAGTCGATT
>JBBQTV010000069.1:0-16282 GCA_038212935.1 Pyrinomonadales bacterium
CGCGAAATGGAACTGACTCCCGTTCAACAAACACTTTTTCGATCACGACCGTTGGTGCCAATGTATTTCCCGTTTCCGCTGACGGATCGACCACCGCAACGCCGTCCTGGGTCGGGAACCAAAATCGGCCGAATTCGTCCCTCAGGCTCGCCGGCTGACGTCCGCCGTTGCATTCGGTCGAGAGCATACCGTCGTCGCGGTTGTAACCGACACTATTGATCTTATGGACCTTGCCATCGGCAAATTCATTCAGCTCGCCGCGGCTTACGCGGTAGATACCGCGGTTCGAACTGATCCAGAAGAAACCCCGTTCATCCTCCTGGATCGCAAAAACCCCGCTGTTGTACAGCCCGTCTGCTTCGCGAATATTCGCGAATGTGCCGTCCTTGAACCGGCTCATTCCCTCGTCATAGGTGCCGATCCACATCGTGCCTTCCGCATCCTCGTGGATCGTCCGGACATAGTTCCCAACCAAACCGTCGCCCGTCGTAAAATTCTGAAAAGCCCCGTTCTCATACTTCGTAAGGCCGCCGTAGCCACCAAACCAGAGCGTGCCTTTTGAGTCTTCAAAAATGAACGTCATCAGGTCGCTCGGCAGACCCGAGCTTGCATCGAACTTCGCCGTCAGTTTGCCGTCGTTGAACCGCAGAAGGCCGACATTCGTCGCCGCCCAGACGTTCCCGTTCCGGTCGCCCTGAATGGCAACGACGTGTGCTCCTTGATAGACGAGTTCGGCCTTGTTGCCGACCACCCGAAAAAGTCCGCCATTTACGCCGACAAGCAGATTCCCATTCTCTTCCTGCCACAGCGATTGCACCGACATCTGCCCCGGCCGCCATGTAAATTCCGAAGGCAGATCGGTCCTCGCCGGTACGATCTCGACCGGTTCAAATCGTCCGTTCGCAAATTTGCTCAGTCCCTTTGTCGAACCGATCCAGATACTGCCGTCGCGATCTTTCAGAAGCGGATAGACCTCCGAATGATCGATACCATGGGCCGTGCTAAATCCCTGAATGATCTGCTTGCGCCGCCGGCTCAGCCCTTGGCCGGTCGCTAACCACACCGTTCCTTCGCGGTCGATGAAAACCGATTCGATCGTCGTGCTCGCCAAACCTTCTTCGGCACCCCATATCCGCGGTTTGTCCTCCTTGATCTGCACCAGCCCCACACCGACCGACGAACGGCTGCCGCTGCGCAGCCAAATACTTCCGTCCACCTCTTCCCACATTCCCGAGTAAAAGACATTGCTCGGAAGGCCCTCGGCAACGCTAAACCGCTTAACCCCCTGCTCATTAATTCGATAAATACTCTTTTCGCTGATCCAGAGCGAGCCCGCTGAATCGACGAACACCGCTAACCGCTGCATTGCGCCTTTTAGATTTAGCGGTGTCTGATGGGTACCCTGTTGATCGCGTCGCGTAACGCCGGATTCGGTGACACGCCATTGGACGCCGCCATTCCCTGCAATCTCGCGAACGGCGAGATTTTCATACCTTCGCTCGATGAACGTAAAAACGCCATCTGTGAATCGATGCCAGCTTTTACCTTTTCGATCCTTGTCCTCAATGAGCATTCGCAGGCCGCCGTCGTCCCGCTCGACCCGGTCGATGTAATGCCCCGGGATCTGGCTGGACGACAACGACGAAAATTGGCCGTCGCGATAGATCGTCAGCGTTCCGTCCTCCATCGTCGTCGCATAGATCGTCCCGTCGGTGTCGGCAAAGATGCTGGTGAACCGGTTGTTGACTATGCCCTTTGTATTGCTCTTGTTAAAGGTCGTGAACTGCACGCCGTCAAACCGCACAAGGCCGTCAAAGGTCGTGAACCACAGGTAGCCGTCGGGCGTCTGAGTTATCGAACGAACGCCGTTTTGCGGCAGCCCGTTGTCGGTCGTCCACGTATCAAAGCGATAAAGGTCCCGCGCCGCCGCCGAGGCAACCAAAATTGCGATCAGTAAACCACTGATTAATATGAACCTTGGGAATCTCATTAGGCGAGGAGCGAAAGGAAAGGTAAGCCGCTATGCCATCAACAATTAAACAATGTTTTGTGCTGCGAGTCAATGAAAAGTTTGCCCAAGTCACTGTCGCCCCGCTGCGGTCATCCATGCGCTGCATCTGTATTTTCCGACTGAAATCGCTTAGACTTTTCGCATGAGGCCGGGTGAAGAATTGATTCAGCAGGGTATCCAGGATCTCAAGAAAGAGCTCGAAACGGTGCCTTCGCTCCTCGTTTCGATCGGCGCCCCGAAGCTGCGCTCGATCGGTCTCGAGATTCCCGTCAATGTTTTCGAGTCGCCCGAGCACAGGCTGTACCGTCTATTACAACTTTCGGGTTCCAATTCAGCTCATTCGCGATACAACGCCTTGATCAGACGGCTCGTAAGCTACGAGCGAAGTGCCCAGCGCGCGACCTAGCAAAGGCCAATCGCGGCCGACCGATGACGGAGCATTCTGTTCCCAAACTTTATATTCAGTACGCCTTCGTCACTTCCACGCCTGTGTAATAATGCCGGATGATGTCGTCGTATTTGACGCCCATACGTGCCAGGCCGAAGGCCCCGTATTGGCACATGCCGACGCCGTGGCCCCAGCCTCGGCCGGTGAATGTGTATGAAGTGACGCGGTCGCCGGAGTAGCGTTTGTCGATCACAAAAAGCTGTTCGCGAAGCCGTAGAGCGGAGCGTATCCGCCCGCCTTTCAGTGTCTTGACCCCGTTCGAACCGATGATCTCAATCTCGGTCGCACGCCGCGAATATCCCTTCCTTTTGATATTCACATCGTAAAGCGTACCGATCCCGCGGACGTAACGCGACAAACGTGACTGGACAGCCCCTGCCGATAGTGTCTGATTCCAGTTGGTGAATGGCGACATATTTTCGGCGACGGTCGGCGTCGCGGTCGGCACGATCTCGAGATACCACACGGCCCCCGCCGCATCGGTCTGATACCGCACTTCTTCGCCGCCTACGAGAGCCGCTTCTTTCACCGAGTACATATCCGCGCCGAACTGCCGGAATAGAAAGACATCTGGGCGGACCGTCAACGGCCTGTCCGTTCGCCCGACGCGAATGACGAGTTTTCCGTCCACAGACGGACGCGTCGTTCCCGTTTGCAGGGCCGGCATCCATTTCTGCTTCTCATAGATCTGCCGTATCAGCCGCAGCATTTTCGCCCGCGAAAACGGCCGGTTCGGCTGCAAGGTCAAGTCCGGCCGAAGTGCAAAATAGCCGTCCCGCATCAGCATTGCGATCTCCGCCCGGCGATTCAGCGGGATCTCGCTCGCATCGTCGAATGACAGATGATAGTTGATGTCCGAATCGCTCAACAGCGTGTCGGGCGTTCCCAGCGTATAGAGAAACGAGCTGAGTAATGCGGCAAGCTCAATAGGCTTCGCGGTATTCGTCGTTACGTTCGGAAATGTCTTGCCGAACTTGCCCGCCAGATTGTTCATCCAGTTGGAGATCTCGCCAACCGTCGGCGCGTCCTCCAGCCATTCATCCGTCATCTCGCCCGTTGTTAACGAAAATCCGTTCACCGCCAGCATCGACATCAGCCTTACCATTTCCAGGTTCGCCTCGTCTCGCAGCTTCGCCGGCGGGCGCTGGGTGCGGATCAAAAATGGGTCAAAATGCCGTCTGCCCTCCAGCGAGCATTCGACGCCGCGAAGGTACGGCTTCGCCTCTTCGAAAATGTTCTCCGAATTCTCAGTCCGGCCGCCGCAGGTCGATGTGTAATATGCCATGATCGGTTTGCCGTTATGCATTGCGATCATTCCCGCCGTCTCGCGAACTGCTCGCGTACCCATCGCCGTCTCGATCGAAACGCCTTTATACACCTGCGACCAAACGTCCGGCCGAACGTCAAAACCCTGCGTCGCAAAGCCGTTGATGTTCGCCACGGCATACGTCCTCGCGGCCACGGCCTGCGCCTTTTGCGCTTCGAGCTGCGGCAGCGAAAGCTCGGCCGGGACCACACCAAGCAGATATTCTTCAAGCGGAACAACGTTGACCACCGTCAGCGTTCCCTTGGCATTCACAAAGACCTCGATCTTTCCGCGATAAGCTTTACCGTTCAGCCGCACCGGATTCGCCCGCTCATCAAACGAACCAAACGAAACGGCTTTCAGCGATCCGTAGGTTGCTTCCGGCGTCGGTCCATTGACGATCACCTCGCGAAGCCCGGGCACGACCACGTCCGCTCCGGCCGGTGCCGAGGAGCCCGTTGCGCGGATCAAGCTTCTTACCTGCGACTTCCCTGCGTTTCTTACCTGTTGCGAAAGTGCGACCGCGTCCGGCGACACGACCGTCTTCTGTTCCGCGGTGACGACGACATCTTCAAAACCTTTCGCCGCCAATGCCGCCCTGAAGGCGTCCGCTTCCTCTTGGCTCTCACGCGGCTCGCCTATCCAGACCTTCCACGTATTCGTCGCCGAGTCGATGCTCACCAAGGCGCTTTCGCCGGTATCTTGGCGTACCGAAGCGGCGATATCGTTCGCCTCTGCCGCGGTCTCGATTCCCTTGATCTCAAAGATGAACTGATCGATCACGTCCGGCCGATACGCTCGAGCCGATACCGTTACGCGGTTCGTCGCCAGGAATTTATCCGGTTCCGCAGGCGACCGGGCAACAAGTTGCGTATCCGGCGTCGTTATCGTCACCGAACTCACACTCGTCATCAGCCCGACCCGGATCATCGGCTCACCCGGCAAAAAGAACGGCCCACCAAACGCCGGCAACGCAAAAACCAAAAACATCAAAGCTACGACCGGCCTATATGGAATGCGGTAGGAAATGAACATTTCTTTAGTTTACGGTTTAAGTCAGCATTCGTAAACATTTCGACATTAACCTCGGTATTCTTACTGCCGTCTTGTTCGGTTAACGAAACCGCTGACCTTCTGGCGACGAAGTAATATTCATAGTCGCTATGAACGCAACTCTGGCACCAACTCCCCGATCTTCGCAGCTAAGCTTTGATTTCTAATTAATATGCGTATCAACCACGACGAACTCGCCGGCCTCGACCGCATTTATCGGCTGAACATCATCAATTCGGTCTCGGGAATCAAGCCCGCCAACCTGATCGCGACGCGTTCGCCCGACGGCATATCGAACGTTGCGATCTTCAGCTCCGTCGTCCACCTCGGCAGCGACCCCGCCTTGCTCGGATTCATCGTCCGGCCCGCGGGCCATTGGCCGCGAAACACGTATGAGAACATAATCGCGACAGGCGAATACACCATCAACCACATAACGCCCGCTATCGCCGAACGCGCACATTTCACCTCGGCGAAGTTTCCGAAGGAGATAAGCGAATTTGAAAAATGCGGCCTGACTGAAGAAGAGGTCGAAGGATTTAGAGCTCCGTTCGTGCAAGAAAGTGTGGTCAAACTCGGGATGCGCTTCGAAGAAGAGATTCCGATCAGCCGAAACAATACGACGCTTATCATCGGCTCCGTTCGCCTCATCATCGTTCCCGACGAAGCCGACTCAGGCGATGGCCACCTCGACCTCCAGCACACCGACGCCGTCGGCATCTCAGGCCTTAACACATATTACCGCCTCGACCGCATCGCACAATTCCCCTATGCCCGAACCAAAAATCTTCCTGATCTTGGCAGAGTTTCTTGATTTTAGCGTTAGGATGGGATACCGTTGATGCGTAATCAATAGCATACTTAATTATGCTACAAAGTATGAAGAACATTATCCCCATTTCTGACCTGCAACGACAGGCCGCAGCGATCGTTAACGACGTGAATGAATTCTCCGAGCCGATAGTTATCACCCAACGCGGCCGAGCCGCTGCCGTTATTGTGTCTGCTGACCGCTACTCGCAGATCGAAGAAGACCTCGCCCTGCTTGATGAACTCGAACTTCAAGATCTGATCATGCAGGGAAAGAAAGAGATTGCCGGGGGCAATACTCTTTCGTTGAAGGAAGCGAAAAAACGGCTTGGGTATAAAGGTTAGATGGCGACGAAAATAGAACTGACAGAGCGGGCCTTTGCTGTTCTCGAGTCGCTCCCGGAAAAGATCGCCTTCGACCTTTTCCGCACTATTGACACGCTCGCGACATTTCCCGAGATGGGCCCGTTGCTCGAGACTCGCTCGTCGATCCTGGTCGGCTTCCGCCAATTGATCTACAAACGCTCGATACGCGTCATATACGAATTTGATGCGGCCGAGGATCAAATTTACATCGTCGCGATCCAGCATTGCCGGCAACAACTGCCGCATCCACGCGACCTCAAGCGAGATCAAATGGAAGATTGATCATTTCTCCAACGCATTAAATATGAACGGGAACGTCGCCCATGTCTGGCCGCGGTGCTGCGGGCGAAATGCGAAGAGCACGACCTGGCCTTTTCCGTGTTGTGCTTCGACGAGTGCGGCCTTGCCGTTGATCATCTTTTCGCCGAGCATCCAGCCGGACATCAGAGCGTTTTGGCCGGCATACCTCGCAACGACCGACATGCCCTCGCCGGCCGTCACTTCAAACGCCGAGCTGTTCGTAAAATACGCTGGCGTGACTTCGAGCATGTTCCGCGCCAGCCTATGCGACCTTTCGACCTCAAGCTGGACGATCGAACCCGGATTGTAAAATTCACGCCGGTTCACGCCTGAGAGAACGTTCTTGATCGGCAAGCCAAATTCTTTGATCACCGTGGCGCACGAGGCCTCAAAGCACACCAGACGTCCACCGTCCGCGACAAATTTCTTCAGATTTGCAACGCCCTCCGCTCCCATGCCGCCGGCAAACTCTGCAGGATATCGGTCGGCCGAAAGCCCGCTCAGCAGGCCGTTCTCGCTTATTGACGGAAGAACGATCACATCATAATTCCCCAGGCTGCCGGCCCGCATCTCACGATCGCTGACTGAGGTGTATTTGATCTGGTGCGTGTCAAAGACAAGCCGTGTCCAGCCTTCGTCCATCGACCCCATTGAGCCCTGATACAGCCCGACGCGAGCGGCATTTCGCAGCGGATTCGGAACCTTGCCGAACGGTTCAGCCGACTTGCCGAGGTTCATTCTCGCCCGCGCTTGATCGATATGCTCGACGCGTTTTAGCGTGTCGCGAAATTTTTCGAGGTCGCGAATGTCCCATACCGTGTCCGATTCGACTCCCATCTGCAGCGGCAACGTCCAACCCGCAACGTCGTACGGCGGATCGGGCGTGCCGTCCGCACCAACGCGGTTTGGATAGACCTGCCTTTCAAAAAGGCTCAAAACGTTCTGCTTCTTCGGCTGATTCACGAACACCATAAAGCTGCCGAGCGGCATCTCGTGATACTCGACGCGGTCTGAAAAATGATTTAGCCAAAGCTCGTGCGTCATTTCGTGAACCTCGATGCCCTGCCACATCAAAATCTCCAGAAAGCGGGCCACGCTTTCGGCGTTCGGCTGCCCGGCGGTGACCACGAAAGCTTGCGGTTCGCCGCTTTTTCGCTCGAGCGTCGCCTTGTTTAGCGAAAGGAAATTCTGCAGATAACGTTCGCGATACTTAGCCGCCAGCGTCAACAGGCCGCGGCTCGCAATCATCTCGATCCGCGCAATGTCGCCCGGCCCCCATTTCCCGCCCTGCCACGGGTCCGGATGGCTGATCGACGGTTCGAGCGGCGAGGTCAGCCCGCGAACCGGCCGCGTTTCGCCCAGCCGTTCGCGCGTTATCGTAACCGGCGTCATCAGATCGGCGCTTGCCGCCTCCGATAGTATCCCGATCGAATTATGAAAATACGGAGCCGTGCGAAATCCGCCGTGCCATGACATATCAAATGTCGTATTTGTTGCAATGCCCTTAATGCCTGCGGCCTGCAGGTCGGCGGCCATCTTGTATCCGACCAGCCCGACCTCGCGGACGATCGAGGGCGGGATCCGCGGATTCGGCGGATCATAAAATGGCGGGATGACGAATCGCGGCCCGGCCTGGCCCATCTGATGAACGTCAAAAACGATGTGCGGGAACCATTCCTGCCAATAAAGCTTCGTTATCGCCTGCGTCTCTTTCAGGTTGAGCATGAACCAATCGCGGTTGTTGTCGTGCCCTGCATAATGATGGTATAGCTGCGGCGGCATCGTTCCTTCGCTCTTGGTGCCGAGCGTCTTGCGGTACCATTCGGCGACCATGTCAATGCCGTCCGGATTCGACGAAGGAATGAGCAGCAAGATCGTGTTTTTCAGGATCTCCGCCGTTTCCTCGTCCGTCCCGGTCGCAAGTTCATACGCCAGATTCATCGACATCTGCGACGCGACGATCTCGTTCGAGTGGATGGAGCATGAGATCGAAACTATCGTTTTCCCGTCGCGGAGGTACAATCCTTCTCCGTCAATTATGCCGTCCGGGACGATCTTTCGCGGATCGGCGAGCTTCTGATTCATCTCCTTATAACGGCCGAGTTCCTTGATATTTTCCGCCGACGAGATGAATGCGACGATCATTGGTTTGCCCAGCGTCGTCGTACCAAATTGCTCAACGCGGACCTTCGGGCTCGCAGCATCGAGCTTTTCAAAGTAGCCGCGGATCTGCCCCCAATCGGCTATCGTGCGGTCATCGGTCGGGTGAAATCCGAGCACCGACTTTGGCGTGGGCACCTGTTGTGCGACAATTGCCGCCGAAAACAGTAGAATCGTTGCGAAACTGAAAAGTGCGGCCGCACTTCGGGCAGCTAAGTTCTTATGACATCCGTCCAAGCGAAAAAAGATCATATTGAGGTTACCTCTGCGTCTCCGGTCGAGAACGAAGACTTTCGGCGTGCGTTGATTAAGAATGAAAAGCTGGTTTTTCCTTTCACCGAGTCTAGCAAATCCCGCGTCACCGGCAAACTTCGCTACTGGTGGAGTTGGTTCGTCGCCGGGTGCCTTCTTATCATCGTCGGTGTGCCGATGCTTGTGGTTCTCGGCATCATAAACAAAAAGATGTGGCTTCATCCGGTGGCCCGCTGGGGAGCGCAGATGTGGCTAAAAGCATGCGGGGCGAAGGTGAATGTGACCGGGTCCGAGAATCTCTCGCCCGGTGAAACGTACGTTTTTGTTTCCAACCACCGCTCATACCTCGACACCGCGACGCTCTTTTTTTATACCGGCAAGAAACTCGGCCTCGTCGCCAAAAAGGAGCTGCTGAAGGTTCCGGTCTTCGGCCAGGGAATGCACTATGTCAAGATCTTTGCCATCGACCGCTCGAACCCCGACCGGGCTAAACGTTCGCTCGAAAAGGCCCGTCGGGTGATGGACGATGGACTGTCGTTCGGCGTCTTTGCCGAAGGCACTCGGGCGATGCCCGGCGAGCTGCTTCCATTCAAAAAAGGCGCGTTCCACCTTGCCATGCAGACCGGCTCGCGCATCATTCCGGTCGCCATCAAAAACACCGATGTGATGATGGGCAAACGCTCCGGAGTGGCCTATCCCGGAACGATAGAGATGGTTCTGCTTCCGCCTGTTCAGGCCGTCGGCCGAGAAATGACCGACCTTATCGCCGAGGTCCGCGGCGTGATAGCCGCCGAACTCGCAACCGCCTAACCTACGAATCTTCGCTCAGATGCCGAACCCAGACGGATCAAAAACCATCTCAGGATCGCCGTTATCCCGCCTCTTCGCGTGGGAAAATCGCGGTCTGTTGCTCGACCTGACCGTCTTCCTAACGAACGTCTTGCTGATGTGGCTGCTGACACCGATGTTCCTTTGGCTTCTAAGACGTGCGGGCGAAGAGGATCCGTTTGCTCTCGTCGTAATGTTCTTTCTAATCGTAGCGGTATTCGTACTCCCGCCAGCCGGTGCGATCCTGACGCGACATCGTTATCACCGACGCAAACGCGGCGACGCCGGAGTGCTGACCGGATGCCTTTGCAATCCGATCATGTATTTCTGCCTGCAGGTCGTGGTCGTCGCGGCTGTGAATGCGTTCATAATGCATTACGCCCTCGGGCTCACTGATCCAGGGCCGGAGATCTTTCTGACCTCGCTGCTGCTTCTTGTTATCTTGGCGATCCTGAATACCTATTTCGTTTTCCGCTACTTCACGCCGCCCAAAGCAGAACCTAAGAACAAGTTCCTGCTGACCCACAATGCAGAACTGCTGGGCGACGCCGCCATATTCGCGAATATGCTCGTCTACCAATTGGCATGGAACCAGATGACGGCGGGCGAGATCTTCGGACCGGTCACGAGCCTGCAAGACTTCTTCGGGCGTCTATTCTTTCTGTCGTTTCTGGCGTTTCTGATCTATTTTCCGCCGCGCATATTCTATCTTGCCGAAGATATAAACAAACCCCGCGTATGGGCGACGATGTTCGCCGCAAACGCCCCGGTCATCTTCCGCGTACTCTTCGGCGGCGACCTCGTCTCCTTCTACTGATCAGAAAACCATCCAATTCCGCAGTCCAAATCAAAGGGGAGCCGGCCAAAGACCAACTCCCCACAGAAAAACTCCCACCTCTCTAAACTCTACAAATACTATGGTCTCGGCGTAGGCTTCGGCGTAGGCTTCGGCGCCGGATCGTCCTCTACCACTTCATCTTCGCCGAGAATCCTGACATCCGTCTTACCGACGTTATAGTCCGCGTACGTCACCTTCATCCGCATTCTTACCGATTGTCCGCTGCCAAACACCAGCGTGTCGTCGGCCGACGAATACGACGGAAACCAGTATTTGCCGTCAACGTTCTCACGCCACGTTTCGACCACGGGATATTTGTTGTTCTTATCCTCAGGCTGTGCCTTGCCCTTGGATTTAACTATCATCAGATCGCGGTCGTCTACCCAAACTCGGCCCAGAAACACGCGTTCGCCGCTTTTAACCGTTGGGATCCTCTTCGGTGTAACGTCAAAGACATGCAGATTCAGATCGTCGATCTTCTCTTTGCCAAGATACGTGAACGTATATTCGCTGATCTTACGCGGCTCAAGCGCGAACGGGTTGACCCCGCCAAGGTCCTCAAGGTCAGCCGGAGTCACGTTTATCTCGGTGAGGGTTGAGACCGGAGCGTATGTTATCCGCTCAAATCGCTGACCGTCGCTCGTAAAGGTCATGAACGAATCGCGTCGGTAGGCACCCGATATTTGGCCGCCCATGCCGACGGTATGAATCGTCGCCGAACGGTTGAATACATAGCTGGTCAACGCATCGCGGAACTCCAGCTCGTTTTGCGTGAACCGCTGAATTATCCGGTCGATCTCAGCCTGATCAAGATCATTCCGAACAATATTCGCCGTCTGCCCAAACACCGCCGTCCCCGCAAACGCAAAGACAACCAAAACCGCCGCTAAAATATACTTCATATGCTTTTTATCCCTACTTGATCTCTTGAATATAGATGCATAAAGCATACCCAAAGTTGACCCATTTTGAAAAAACGCTTTTGCCGGGACCGCACACGTCTCGCGTGCCGGTTGGCGAATGATCACCGCTAAATAAAAAGGCCCGGGAAAACCCGAGCCTTTCTGCCTCATCGTCAGAACCTGACTTAATCAACAAATTCAATATCGACCGCATGCGGGATTATGCCGGCGGCCACGCCTTCGCTTAGCAGGCGGCGTACGCCTTCTTTGCCACGTTCGCCGTAATCAAGCGTTAAGTCGTTGACCCACATCGCAACGAAGCGGTCGGCGAGCTCGGGCGACATATCGCGGGCGAACTGCATCGCATATGCCAGAGCATCTTCGCGGTTCTCCATCGAATACATAATACTTCGGTGGAGGTGCTTCGAGACCTTCTTCATCAGCTCCGGGCCGAGGTCGCGGCGGATCGCGTTTCCGCCCATCGGAAGCGGCAAGCCCGTCTTTTCAAACCACCATTCCCCGAGATCGAGCACCTTATCGAGGCCCATTTGCTTATAGAAAAGCTGGCCTTCGTGGATAAGCAATCCGGCATCGACATCGCCGCGTTGAACCGCGTCGATGATCTTGTCAAACGGCACCACAACGTGCTCAAAGTCCGCGTTATAGAGCCGCAATGCGAGATATGCGCTCGTCATCTCGCCCGGAACGGCGATCTTCATTGAACCTATCTCTTCGGGCTTTCTCGGGTCTTTTGCTACCAGGATCGGGCCGTATTTGTCACCAATGCTCGCACCGTGCGGCAGCAGCGCGTATTTATCCGAAATGTAGGCATAAGCGTGAAACGATATCGCCGTCACATCAAAAACGCCGTTCATCGCGTCTTCGTTCAGCGTCTGAATGTCCTTCAGCGTGTGCTCAAATTTCAGCCCTTCGGTCTCCAGCTTGTTGGTCGCCAGGCCGTAGAACATAAAAGCATCGTCAGAATCGGGCGAATGTGCGACCGTGATCGTGCGTACTTCGGGAGATGTCTCAGGTTTCGGTGTCATATATTACAGCTGACAGACAAAAATATTGGTGTCGTAGAAAACTTGTATTCTACCGCTTTCCGCGTGTTTCGCAAACAGAGCTTCGAGCTCTTTTATCATCGGCTCATAAGCAGGATCATGCTCATCGGGCATATACGACGACGACAGCAATCTGCCCCGCAAGCCGTCAATGTCGAACACCTGAACATTGTAGAACGAGACCCGCCTAAACTCGGCCTGAAAGAAGCCCGCAAGCATCGCTTCGTTCACCTGCTCGTGCCGGACTTCGGCGTAATCTCGGCCGTATTTCAGCAGCAGCTTTTCGTATTCGCGAAGGAATTCCGTCGACGATGTCTGCCTCTCATTCCATATCAACGCGACGCTCCCGCCCGGCTTCAAAATACGCCGAAATTCCTCGCGCGTCGCGTCCGGTTCAAACCAATGAAACGCCTGAGCCGCTATCACCAGATCGACCGATTCGTCCGCCAGCGTTGTCGCCGTTGATGTGCCATCTGTGCTGCGAAAATTATCAAAATCGCCGAGAAATTCCTTGGCCGCGGCCCGCATCGCAGCGTTTGGTTCAACGCCATACACGACATTGCCGTTCTCCAGAAATGGCTTTGCCGAAAGCCCGGTTCCCGACCCCATATCGGCGACTACCGAATCGGCCGTAAGCCCGAGTTCGTCACGAAAATACGCCAACATCTCCGGCGGATAACCTGGCCGGTATTTCACATAATTTGCGACGCGATTCGAAAACCGCTCGACCGTATCCGTCATTTAATCTCCGGCGACAAAGAACGTCATCTTCCATTGCCCGCGTTTCTTTTCAAATCCCGCGCGATAGTCGATCGGGCTGCGAACGTATCGCGAGTTAACATACCCGCTCTTGCCGCCAAGCGTCTCGATCTTTATCCATTCCGGCCGCTCTTCGCTCATCGGCGCCTCGGGATCTTGAACGGCCTTCACCACATTGTACGAAAGCCTATCGAGAACCTTGGCTTCGACTGATGGCCCTTCACGAAGGTTAACGTTTGTGCCGAAAATGAGCTGATGCTCAAAGGCGTCAAGGTCGTCAGGCCACGATGTATGCGGAAAGGGCGCCGCGAAAGCATTGTATTTATTACGCCCTTCGCCGAAAAATGCCCCGCCGTTCTTGATGACCGCAGTGAACTCTTCCCAGAATTTGCTGTCTTTCGCTTCAGGGTTCCAAAACTTGCGAAAGTTCGCCGCACCATTCTCGATGCCAAAACTGATCTTGATGTCCGGATCGATGATCGAATCGATAAACTTTGCATCCTTTCGCTCCGCCGCCGCGATCAGCCGTGTCCGAAAAGCCAGAAAAGATCTATCTTTCGCCGCCTCATCCACCGGCCGCACAAACCTCTCTTGCCCCGCCGCCGCCAGAGCAAAAACCAACACCCACAAAACCGCCAATACCTTCATACCCTCTCCGAAAACGCCAAGAACCAATTCTTACCAATTTACAATCGGCCAATTTACAATTCACAATTCTTAAATCATCACTCTTAACTCATCCCTCTCAACTCATCCCTCATCCCCCACCTCTTCCCCCGTCCATTGCGACCGCTTCGAATGCGGGATGTTGAATTGGTCCAGGATGCGGAAGCATAGATGCTCGACGAGTTCTTCTATAGAAGTAGGACGATGATAGAAGCCCGGACTTGCGGGAAGAATTTGAGCTCCGGCGCGCGAGAGCCGAAGCATGTTCTCAAGGTGGATCTGGTTATACGGCGTCTCGCGCGGGACGATGAGCAGCTTGCGTCCCTCTTTCAAGCAAACGTCCGCCGCACGGTGGATCAGGTTCGTGCCGGCCCCGCTTGCGATCGCCCCGAGTGTTCCCATCGAACACGGCACGATTATCATCCCGTCCTGCTTGTTCGACCCGGACGAAGGCTTTGCCGCAAGATTATCGAGCCGCCAGTAACGGATCAGCCGCGATTCCGGATCGAGGCCCAGCCAGTCATTGATCTGGTGTACGGCCGGATCACGCAGATTAACCCCCATCTCGACCTGCGCGACCGTCGCCGCGGTGCCGGACATTATCAGGTTGATCCGTTCGACCACGCCGCTCGCCGCCAGCAATTGCAGTGTTCGGTAAGCATATATCGTCCCCGAGGCCCCGGTTATCGCAACAGTAAGTTCCATATTGGTTCCTTGGATATTATCGCCAGCCGTATGAAAATCAAAACTCCTAATGTCCGGTAAGATACAGCGGCATAGGCAACATCCGTCTATGTTTTCGTTGACCAGTCGATATCGGATTGGCATCCTACAGAGTAAGACGGCATTTTATGAAGGATTTAAAGATCGGCACATGCGGCTTTCGGCTGAACAAAGAAGAATACGCCCAACGGCTTTCGACCGTTGAGATCCAGCACACCTTTTATCAGCCGCCGCAGATCAAAACGCTCGAACGTTGGCACGGATCCGTTCCAACGGATTTCGAGTTCACGCTAAAAGCCTGGCAGCTCATCACCCACGAATCGACCAGCCCTACATTCAAACGCCTTCGCCGCAAGTTGACGGAAAAGGAACTGACCGACGCCGGAGCTTTCAAGTGGACCCCGATCGTTCGAGAAGCCTGGGATATAACCCGCGCATGCGCGAAAGCTTTGCAGTCACGGACCGTTCTTTTCCAATGCCCCGCAAAATTCGAGCCGACCAAACAGAACATCAAGAATCTTGAAAAATTCTTCAACAAGATCGAGCGCGACGGCCTGAACTTTTGCTGGGAACCACGCGGCGACTGGCCGGATGACACGATCCGCGGCCTCTGCGAATCGCTCGATCTCTGGCACACTGTCGACCCGTTTTCCCGCGCGACCGTCACGCCCGACCGCTGCTATTTTCGCCTCCACGGCCGCGTCCGCTGGCGATACGAATACGAAGAATCCGAACTGGAAGAACTCGTCACAATGATCCCGCGTGAAAAGCTCGCCTACGTCTTCTTCAACAACATCACAATGACCAAAGACGCCGAGACTTTCGAAGCCCTGAGCCGAAAGTCCTGAGTGTTGAGGTAAGAGGCTTAAGTCTCTCATACCTCATCACTCACCCCTCACCCCTTATCACTCTCCGCTCACCTTTCTCCTCCCATTCTGCTAATCTAATTCCGAATGAACACCGCCGATATCGAACTCATCCTCGCCCAATTTCGCGAGGGCAATCTGAACGAAGCTGACGCCGCCGAACGCATCAAGCATCTCTCTTTCGAAGACATCGGCTACGCGCGCGTGGATCATGCCCGTGCCGTGCGTCAGGGTTTTCCCGAGGTGATCTTCGGCATGGGCAAAACGCCGGACCAGATCGCCGGCATATTCGAAAAGCTCATCGAACGCTCGCCCAACGTTCTCGTAACCCGCACAACGCCTGAAGTTTACGGCGTTCTGCGAAACATCCACACCGACGCCGAATGGCACGAGTCCGCTCGCCTCATTCGCGTCCTTCGCGACCGAACTGAACTCGGTAAGGGCGATATCACCATCTGCACTGCCGGCACCAGCGACATACCCGTTGCTGAAGAAGCCGCGCTAACCGCCGAGGCGATGGGCAACCGCGTCCAACGCATCTGGGACGCAGGCGTCGCGGGCGTCCACCGCATTCTCGCCGAACGCGAACGGCTCCAGAATTCCCGTGTCGTCATCGTCGTTGCCGGTATGGAAGGTGCACTGCCCTCGGTCGTCGGCGGCCTCGTTTCCGTTCCCGTGATCGCCGTTCCGACCAGCATTGGATACGGCGCGTCCTTCGGCGGAGTCGCCGCCCTGCTCGGCATGCTAAATTCCTGCGCCTCAAACGTCACCGTCGTCAACATCGACAACGGCTTCGGCGCCGCCTTCTCCGCGAGCTTGATAAATAGAAGTTGGAATGGAGAAGCAAAATAGCAACCCCTCAGCGAGCTAATAGCTTATAGCCTACAGCTACCAGCTTTTCTCAAAAAACTCCTCGCCGCTCGACACCAA
>JBBQTV010000070.1:0-15958 GCA_038212935.1 Pyrinomonadales bacterium
TCCTTGCATCAAAACGGCGAAAGGAATATTCTCAAGTTTGACATATGCTCTCCGCCGCATTTTTCCGTAAACCCTGAACCGCGTTATGAATGAAGAAGTTCGGTCTGAACCGCCGTCGGCCGACGAAGACATTCACACTACGTCCGTACCCGATTCCTTTAAGGCACTTGCCGAAGAGGTCCGCCAACGCAGCCAAAAACCAAAGACGACACCGCTGTCGATACCGCAAAAGCTTTCGCTCGCGGAATTCAACACGGCAATGGTGCATTTCTATCGCGGCGAGATCCAGCGATCGAACATCTGGAGGAACCGGTTGGATGCGACAACGAACTGGGCCGTGATCACGGCGGGTGCGACGCTATCGTTCGTTTTCAGCTCGCCGGACAATCCGCATTTTGCGATCCCGATAAACACGATTCTGGTTTCCATCTTTCTGTTTATGGAGGCCCGGCGATACCGCTACTATGAAGTCTGGGCGAACCGCGTGCGCATTCTGGAGACCGGCTATTTCGCGCCGATGCTTTCGCACCGGACGATCCCGCCGGACAAGGAATGGGCTGACCACATCTCGGCGGACCTGATATCGCCGCACTTCACGATCAGCGAATGGGAAGCCGTCGGGCGGCGTCTGCGCGCGAACTATCTTTGGATCTTTGTACTGCTCGCGTTGTCTTGGGCGCTGAAGATATACATTCACCCGTCGCCGATACCGAGCACTTCGGCGATGGACAAGGAACGTTTCTGGGAGCTTTTCTTTGACCGGGCACAGGTTGGCTTGGCACCGGGATGGTTGGTGATCACCATCGGGGCACTGTTTAATTTCACGATATTTTTCGTTGCGTTCAGCACGCTGAAGCTTCGCGACGCGTCGAGCGAGGTGTTGCCGCTCGAGAGCTTTGAATGGCATCCGTTCAGACAGGTTTCCGAGTGGGCCGGCTCCAGCCTGACGCGCAACAATCCGATCCGCCGATCGAAGAAAGCACGCCAGCGGATGAGGTCGATTCATAAGACAGAAAGTTAGAGGAATATGAAAAAGCTGAGAATATTGGCAGCGTGTCTGCTGTCCGTCATAGCGGGCGTTTCCATAGCTGGGGCACAAGGAGGTCCGACCGGCGGCCTTCAGCCATATGATGGTCAAACCCTGCGCAAGGGCGAATTTACGTTTGGCCCGCTTAAGGTTCAGGATGAGAACCTCGATAGCAAGCTGATGGGCAGGGAAATGCCGTTTCGGGTCATCTTGCCGATGGGCTATGAAGATACTGCGAATGCGGCGAAGCGATATCCGGTGGTCTATTTACTGCACGGCCTGACGGGCAGCCACAGGAATTGGACCGACCTTGCGAAACTCGCCGAATACGCCAAACCGCTCGGGGCGATAATTGTAACTCCGGAGGGCGAGAACGGCTGGTACACCGACGGGGCGACCAACGCAAATGATAAGTACGAAAGCTACATGACCAAAGAGTTGATCCCAGTGGTCGACAAGAGATTTAGAACGCTGGCTGATAAGAAAAACCGAGCTATGGCCGGCCTGTCGATGGGCGGTTACGGAGCGTTGAAATTCGGAATGAAGTATCCCGAATTGTTCTCGGTCGTCGGCAGCTTTAGCGGGGCATTGGGAGCAGCAACGTTTCCAGTAACCGAACGCAGCCCGGCGTCGATGCGCTCGCTGACGGTTATTTATGGTGCAGCCGACAGCGAGACTCGTCAAGACAACGACATCTTCAAAATGGTTAGGGAGATCTCTCCTGAAAAGATCAAGGCCCTGCCATTTCTGTACATCGATTGCGGGACTGAGGATTTTCTGTTTCAGAACAATCGTGATTTCGTAGACCTCTTGATACAGAAAAAGGTTCCGCACGAATACCGTCAACTCCCCGGCGGCCACACCTGGCCATACTGGAACAAGCAGGTGCAGGAATTTCTGACGCTTGCCGATCGAAAATTTCGAAACAAGGAATAAGTTCTGACTCATTCCCCAAAACATTCTATGAAAAGCATATTTTTCGTCCTTGTTGTGTTCGGCTTGTTCGGGCAGATCGCTGCGGGCCAGTCGAGTAATGAGCAGACTCCGGATGGCCGAATCGCCGAGATCCAGGCTGCATTAAGACAGCAGGGTTTTGATGGCTGGCTATTTTACGATTTTCGCGGGAGCGACATTTTGGCTCCGCGGATATTGAAGACCGAACGGCTTGGCGGTTCGCGGCGGTGGTTCTATTTCATTCCGCGACAGGGCGAGCCGGTCAAGGTCGTGCACGCGATCGAGCAAGGCCAGCTTGACGCTTTACCGGGCAAAAAGCTGGTCTATCGCGAATGGCAGCTGCTCCGCGATCAGGTCACCAAGGCGATGTTTGCCCAGGGACGGCCGAAGGGAAAGTTCCGTATCGCGATGCAGTATTCGCCGAACAACGACATTCCATATATATCGCGGGTCGATGCGGGCACGATCGAGATGGTGCGTTCGACGGGCGTGACGATCGATTCGAGTGCGGACCTGGTTCAGCAGTTCGAAGCCGTCTGGACGGACGAACAGCTTGCGATGCACAAAGAGGCGGTCGGCAACCTTCAGAAGATAATCATGGAGGCATTCGGCGAGATCAAACGGAGGATCAATGCCGACATTCCGACCACCGAGATCGATATTCAGCAGTTCATGATGAAGCGTTTTTCGGAAGAGGGA
The DNA here is from genome assembly GCA_038212935.1 of Pyrinomonadales bacterium. Taxonomy (GTDB): domain Bacteria; phylum Acidobacteriota; class Blastocatellia; order Pyrinomonadales; family Pyrinomonadaceae; genus OLB17. The sequence continues at coordinate 2,681 of JBBQTV010000070.1, forward strand.
ATGCAGCCGTCGCCGATGATCGTTGCCGTGAACGCGAACGCCGCACAGCCGCATTATTTCCCGCGAGGCGAGAGAAATTCACAGATCCGCCGTGGCGACTTGGTGCTGATAGATTCGGTAACCAAAATGGCTAAGCCGAAAGCTCCGGCGGTCGACCTGACGTGGGTTGGGTTCGTCGGGGAAGAGGTGCCGGAGGAACACGCGAAGATCTGGGCGATTGTATATGAGGCACAGCAGGCGGCATTCAATTTTGTTCGCGATTCGTTCCGGGCAGGCAAGACGATAACTGGTGCTCAGGTCGATGACGTCGCACGCGAGGTGATCAAAAAGGCAGGTTATGCCGATGAGTTCCTGCACCGTACGGGACATTCGATCGGCGAAGAAGGACACGGCAACGGAGCGAATATCGATAATCTGGAAACAAGAGATTCGCGTCGGCTGATCCCGCGAACGGCGTTTTCGATCGAGCCAGGTATATACCTTGAGGGGAAGTTTGGCATTCGGTCAGAAATCGATGTTTATGTTTCAGAAAAAGACGCGATCATAACCGCTCCGCACCAGACGGAGATCATCGCGATACTGAAGTAGTCGGCATCAGCTTTTATGTTGAATTTTGCGATAGAAACGGCACGGGATGCGGGGCGGGTCTTGCTGGAGAAGTTTGGCCGGATAACGGTTACAAAAAAGGGCGATATCAATCTGGTGACCGAGGCCGATCTGGCGTCGGAGGCGTTGATAATCGAGCGGGTCAAGTCCCATTATCCGCGGCAGTCCATCCTAGCGGAAGAATCCGGAGAGGCGGTGGTCATCGGCGGGGACAGCGAATATAAATGGATCATCGATCCGCTGGATGGGACGACGAATTACGCTCACGGCTATCCGTGCTTCTGTGTGACAATTGCGCTTGAGCATGATGGCGAGATCGTTCTTGGCGTTACCTACGACCCGACGCGGGATGAGCTTTTCGCGGCTGAGAAAGGAAATGGAGCGACGCTGAACGGTAAACCGATAGGTGTTTCGGCGACGGAGGAACTTGGCAATTCGTTGCTGGTTACGGGATTTCCATATGATATCAAGCAGCGGGAGAAGTTTGCCCGTAATCTGACCGAATTGCTGCTCGCATCGCGTGGGGTAAGGCGTGACGGCTCGGCGGCGATCGATATGGCGTATGTCGCGTGCGGACGGTTTGACGGCTTTTGGGAAGATGGTTTGAACCCGTGGGATGTTGCTGCCGGCAAGCTGCTGATCGAAGAAGCGGGCGGAATCGTTAGTTATTATGACGGTTCGAATTTCAGCATTTACACGCCGCCCATTTGCGCGACAAACGGCCTTATCCATGACGAAATGACACGAATACTTAGGTAACTGCCTGCGACAAACGCGGGTTCGATATGCTAGGCTTAGGGTTCGTTAAACACCAAATATGTCATGGTTTCGAAGAGATAAGCCTAAGATCGAAGGTCAAGATGCCGGCGAAGAGCGGACAGTCAAAACCGAAGGGATTTTTGTTAAATGCCCCGAATGTGAAAATCCGCTGTACAAACGTGAGTTGATCGATTCGCAGCAGGTCTGTACGCACTGCGGCTATCACTTTCGCTATTCAGCACGCGAACGCCTGGCTACGCTCTTTGACGATGGCAAATATGAGCAGCTTGACGAAGAAGTGACCTCGGCCGACCCGCTCGGATTCGTTGACACCAAACCATATAAAGATAGGATCGAGGCGGCGAAGGCCTCGTCGGGGCTGCCGGAAGCGATCGTGTCCGGAGGCGGCAAGATTGGCGGACACCAGGCATATGTCGGTGCGATGGATATGTCGTTCATCGGCGGATCGATGGGATCGGCGGTGGGCGAAAAGATCACGCGTCTGATCGAAAGAGCAATCGAAAATCGAGGCGCTGTAGTAGTTTTTTCTGCCTCAGGCGGTGCACGAATGCAGGAAGGAACGCTGTCGCTGATGCAGATGGGCAAGATCTCGGCCGCGTTGTCGATGCTTCATGAAGAGAGGCTTCCTTTCATCTCGGTGCTGACCGACCCGACGACCGGCGGCGTTACCGCCAGTTTCGCGATGCTTGGTGACGTGATAATCGCTGAACCCAAAGCCCTTATCGGATTTGCAGGCCCGCGTGTTATCGAACAGACTATCCGCCAGAAACTCCCCAAAGGCTTTCAACGCAGCGAATTCCTGCTCGAACACGGAATGGTCGACATGGTCGTCGACCGTCGCGAGATGAAAGACGCCATCGTCCGGACGCTGGATTTTATGATGAATTTGACAGTCAAAAGCTAATTCAGATTGGTGCATACTCGCACGCAAACGTGAATTTCGAACAATCGGAACGCTATCTTTATTCGCTCGGCAATGAGGTCGAGGCGATGAAGCTTGGGCTGGAGAATATCCGGGCGTTGTTGGCAGCGCTCGGCAATCCTCACGAGAATTATTTCAAAGTGCAGGTCGCGGGAACGAACGGCAAGGGTTCGGTCTGTGCGTTTTTGGATTCGATCTGCCGGCGTGCCGGAATACGCGTCGGGCTTTACACATCGCCGCATTTGACCTCGATAACCGAGCGGATTCGGATAGACGGCACCGATATCAGCGAAGACGAATTTGCACGGCTTGCGACGCGTGTTCGCGAAACTGCGGAGCGGCTTCTGGCGGAAGGAAAGCTTGGCTACACGCCTACCTATTTTGAACAAGTGACGGCGATCGGCTTGCTTGCCTTTGCCGTTGCGAAAGTCGAGCTGGCGATACTCGAAACCGGCCTCGGCGGACGGCTTGACGCAACGACAGCCGCAAATGCCGAAATTGCCGCCATCACGCAGATCGCCCTCGATCATCAAGAATATCTCGGTGACACGATCGAGGAGATCGCAGCGGAGAAAGCGGCGATCATTAGGCCAAGTTCAAAGGTCGTCCTGCTGCATCAAGCAAAGAATGTCGAACGTGTACTACTCGGACGATGCCGAGAGGTCGGAGTCGAACCCGCTTGGGCGAGTACGCAGATACAGATAAAGCGAGACCCCGAAGTCGCGCCGATGCTATTTGGGACAATCACTACAGAAAAAGATGTATACGCAAATTTCGACTTTTGGAACATGTTGGGTGAGCATCAGTTTCAGAATGCGTCAGTGGCGATAGCGGTCGCCGAATTGCTTCGCGATGGTGGATATCAGATAACCTATGATGAAATCTGCATCGGCCTCGAGACGACATCTCATGCTGGGCGCTTGGAATACATCGACAATTTTCTTCTGGACGGAGCTCACAACGTTGCCGGGGCTGAGGCTCTTGCAGACTACCTCGATGAATTCGTCGATAGGCCATTCACGATGATCTTTGGCGCGATGAAAGACAAAGACGTCCAGCAGATCGCGGAGATTCTTTGGCCAAGAGCCGCCCAATTGATCTTGACGCAACCATCGAATACACGAGCTTTTGCGGCAGAGGAACTAATCCAGTTTTTACCTGAACAATTTGATGAGGCGAAAGTTGTTTGCGCCACTTCTGACGTCGAGGAGGCTTTTCGGCAAGCTCGGCAGCAAGAGCAATCCGATTCTATAATTGTAGTTACCGGCTCACTATATTTAGTAGGCGAGGTTAGAAAATTAGCTTTAAGCCTTTAGCTTTAAGCCGTAAGTTCCCGCTAAGAGCTTATCGCTATATAATAACCAGAACTATGCATAAATTAGTATTGATACGGCATGGCGAGAGCCAGTGGAATAAGGAAAATCGGTTTACAGGCTGGAAGGACGTTGACCTTTCGGAAAAGGGCCGAGTTGAGGCGGCAACGGCTGGGCAACTACTTAAGACCGAGGGCTACGTTTTTGACGAGGCTTATACATCGGTGCTGAAGCGGGCCATCCGGACGCTGTGGATCATCCTCGATGAGATGGACCTGATGTGGATCCCGGAGACGAAATCCTGGCTGTTGAATGAGCGGCATTACGGCGCTCTTCAGGGCCTGAATAAGGCCGAGACGGCGGCGCAATATGGCGAAGAGCAAGTGCTGATCTGGCGGCGAAGCTATGATGTTCTGCCGACGCTGTTGGAAGAGGCGGACGAACGTTGGCTGGGCAAGGATCCGCGATATTTGTCGATCACGCCAGAGATGTTTCCGCGTGCCGAATCGTTAAAGGAGACGGTAGAGCGGGTCGTTCCCTATTACCAGACGGAGATCGCACCAAAGATACAGGCAGGGAAGCGAATACTGGTCGCCGCCCACGGCAATAGCCTCCGGGCGTTGGTGAAATATCTGGACACGATCTCGGACGAAGACATTCTTAGCCGCAACATTCCGACCGGCGTTCCCCTCGTTTATGAGCTTGACGAAAACCTGAAACCGACCAAGAGCTACTATCTGGGCGACGAGGCGGCGATATTGGCGGCCCAAGAAGCGGTGGCCAATCAGGGTAAGTCCAAGTGATGCTATCACCGATTTCGTCGAATCATGTCTTAAATAGTGGGTGAACTTTGCCAGCAGTTGGCCAATCAAAGTATCGGCCGTTGAACTGTCACCGGCCGAACTCGGTTGGGAGGGTGAAAGTTTATGAAGAGCATTAGAATTTTTGCGGCACTTGCGATTGTGACGATCCTTGCTACGTCATCAGCGTTTGCCCAGACGCGGCGGCAGACCCGCATCTCAGACATCGATATCTCACGCGGCCTGAAAGAGGCGTTAAACGTCGGCATTCGCAACGCCGTCTCAGAACTCGGGCAGGAAAACGGATATCTCGACAATCCGCGCGTCCGAATTCCGCTTCCGGCCGGGTTGAAAAAGATGGAAGGAACGCTGCGGTTTCTGGGCCAGGGTAGACGCGTGGATGAACTCGTCGGAGCGATGAACCATGCGGCGGAACAAGCGGTACCGGTCGCGATCGATGTTTTTGTCGACTCGGTTCGGCAGATGAGCTTTAATGACGCGCGAAACATACTTTTCAGCGGCGACGACGATGCGGCAACGCAATTCTTTCGCCGCACGAGCGAAGAAAGGCTTAGGGTAAAGTTCAGGCCGATCGTCGAGGAAATGACCGCAAAGGTCGGTGTGACGCAGCAGTACAAGAACCTGATCGGACGTTACGGCGTTCTAGGAAAGGCATTTGGCGAGGAGGCAAGCGACCTTGATGGATATGTGACCCAAAAAGCGATGGATGGCCTCTTTCTGCTGATCGCCGATGAAGAGCGGAAGATCCGCCGGGACCCGATCGGTCGAACGACATCGATATTGCGGGTCGTATTTGGTTCAATTCGTTAAGCAGCGAGCGGCAAAAGATGATTTAAGGGAATGGGGCGTGTGTCCTTTTCCCTTTTTTCATTTATACTTTTCAGCTTCGTATGCCGTTCGCCAAGATAATATTCTTTGCATTGTTGATCTTCTGTCTTTCGCCGTATGGATCGCCGGGGCTTGCTCTCGCGGTTGGGCTGGTCATGGCTTTGACGATCGGTCATCCTTTTCCTGAACTTTCAGGAAGGCCGGCGAAATATCTACTACAGGCTTCGGTGGCGATGCTTGGGTTCAGCATGAATCTGGGGGCGGTTTACGAGTCGGGCAAAAACGGCATACTTTTTATCGTTAGCGTTGTATTTGGGGCATTGCTGCTTGGTGCTGTCATTGGTCATTTGCTGAAAGTCCCGTCGCGGATCAGAACGCTAGTATCGTCGGGAACGGCGATATGCGGCGGAAGCGCGATCGCGGCGATCGGGCCGGCGATCAAGGCCGAGAATGACGAGATGTCGGTCTCGCTGGGAACGATCTTTATTCTAAATGCGATAGCACTTTTTCTTTTTCCTTTGGTTGGTACGTCCGTCGGGCTTTCGCAGGAACAATTTGGCCTGTGGGCGGCGATCGCGATTCAGGATACGAGCTCGGTAGTCGGTGCGGCGACGGCATTCGGTCCGGAATCGCTTGCCGTCGCTACGACGGTTAAATTGGCTCGCACACTCTGGATCATCCCGCTCGCTTTGACTCTCGCCTTTCTTTACCGAGAATCGGGAGCGAAAACCAAGGTCGCCGTTCCGTGGTTCATTTTCTTTTTCATAGGTGCGGCAGCTATCAAAACATACGCGCCTCTATGGGTGCCGCCGAGCTTATTCGATTCGTTCGTCAATCTGGCGAAAGCGGGATTAACCGTGACCCTGTTTCTGATCGGACTTAGCCTATCTCGGGAAATGCTGAAAAAGGTCGGCTGGCGGCCGTTCGCTTTGGGCACACTTTTGTGGGTCGTTATCGCATCGGCTTCGCTGTGGGCGATCGCAAGTTTGCTATAATCAGGTCAATGAAAGATGAAGATTCAGACGTCGTCGTAAGCCTGAAGAGCGAAACGTCGGGCGTTGTCAATCCCAAGGTCGTCAGATGGATCGCATTTACGGTGATCTCGGTTTCGCTTGTCGTCTGCACCGTCCTGTGCATCCTCGCCATTTGGCAATTCACCGAATCTGACGCCGTCTGGCGTGCGATCGCAACCTTTATCGTCGTTAGTATCGCGACCGCGATCTTTACGTTTGTTAACGAAAAGCTGGGTTAGTTTTCGGTTACGAGCCGCTTCCGTAAGGACGCGTGATGATTTCCATCATGTGGCCGTCCGGGTTTAGGAAATAAAGACCGCGACCACCGTCGTGCATGTTTATCTCGCCGGGCTTCTTACGTGCCGGGTCTGCCCAAATTTCGATCCCCGCTTTAAAAAGCCGCTCAAATATCTCATCAAATTCCGCTTCGCTCACCAAAAACGCAAAGTGTTGAATGGCGATGTGCTCCGCAGTTTCGAAATAATCTATCGAGACGCCGTTCGACAGATCGACGACCAGAAAGTGCATAAAGCGGCGCGGTTTCGCAAGGCCTAGCATCTCGGTCAGGAACTCGGCAGACTTCTTCTGGTCGCTGCACCATGCGATAGTGTGATTTAGTTCTACGCCCATGACGGAAAGTTTCCAATAAAGCTCATTATTTCTCAAGTTCCCGCGGCCAGCCAAGGGACTGCTCTTGGACGGTATTTGTAAGAGCAGTCTGGTTTGTTAGAATACTCGTTTCGGCAGTAGTTAGAGTTTTACACTGTAATGAGCATCAAGCAGATCACTGTTCGCGGGGCACGCCAGCATAATCTAAAAAACATCAACGTCGAAATACCGCGCGATAAGTTTACGGTGATCACCGGACTTTCGGGTTCGGGGAAGTCTTCGCTTGCATTCGACACGATCTATGCAGAAGGCCAGCGTCGATATGTCGAATCGCTTTCCGCTTATGCCCGTCAGTTCCTCGATCAGCTCGAGAAACCGGACGTCGATTCGATCGAAGGCCTTTCGCCGGCTATATCCATTGAGCAAAAGACGGTTTCGCGGTCGCCCCGTTCCACGGTCGGGACGGTGACGGAGATCTACGACTACCTTCGGCTCCTGTTTTCGTCGATCGGCCAACCACATTGCCATCAGTGCGGTGCCCCTATAACGCGACAATCTGTAGATCAGATCGTTTCGGGCATTCTCACGCTGCCGGAAGGTGAACGGGTGATGATCCTCGCCCCGGTCGTTCGCGGTCGCAAGGGCGAATTCAAGAAAGAGCTCGAAAAGTTTCACAAGGACGGCTTTATCCGTGCTCGGATCGACGGCGAGATGCGTCAGCTAGATGAAGAGATCATTCTCGACAAACGCCGGAATCATACCATCGAGGTCGTGGTCGACCGCCTGCTTATAAAGGAGGGCGTAAAAGAACGGCTGATGGAATCCACGAAAACGGCTGTTCGGCTTACAAATGGGGCGGTGCTAGTTTCGGTGATCGACGGCGACGAGAAGCTTTATTCCGAGAAGATGGCTTGCATCGATTGCGGCATTAATATCGCCACACTCGAACCGCGATCGTTCTCGTTCAACTCGGCATACGGAGCCTGTAAACGTTGTCAGGGAATTGGTTCGGTGATGGAGATCGACGTCAATAAGATCGTCCCGGATCCGACGCTTCCGGTCGCGAAGCTGGAGTTTCTGGGTGGGGCGGACCGTTCCGGCTCGTCATTTCTGAAGTCAGCATTGCTCGCAATAATCGAGAGATACATCGACGGAGACAAGCTCGAGCCTCCGTCTAGTGGAGCCAGAGAACGCAAAAAGGGTAAACGAAAAAAGGCGGGTGAGGCGGCGGCTCCAGATGTCGCGCTAATGCAGACGCCTTTTGCTGAACTTCCGGATGAGATCCGCAACGCCTTTCTTCTCGGCACGAAAAAGCGTTTGACGTTTCGGCAAGGCGATTACAAATACGAAAACGACTGGAAAGGCGCGCTTAAAGCGATGAAGGAGCGGCTAGAGAATCCACCGTCGGAGAAGACCCGCGAAGCCTTGATGGAACTCGTCGCCCCTGTTCCGTGCCCTGTTTGCAATGGAGCTCGGCTGCAGCCCGAAAGCCTTGCGGTTCGTATCAACGGCAAAGGTATCGGTGAATATACATCGCTGCCGATAGCTGATGCGGTGAAACGCTTTGCGGAAGTAGAGCTAAACCCGCGTGAGGAAAAGATCGCCGGGCTGGTGATGAAGGAGATCAATTCGCGACTTAGCTTTTTGGACGCGGTCGGGCTTGGATACTTGACGCTTGACCGCGGGTCGGGGACACTTTCGGGCGGCGAAGGGCAGCGGATACGGCTTGCGACGCAGATCGGTTCGCAGCTTCGAGGTGTGCTGTATGTGTTGGACGAGCCGAGTATCGGGCTCCATCCGCGTGACAACATGCGTTTGCTGGAAACGCTGCATCAGTTGCGGGACCTAGGCAATACGGTTCTCGTGGTCGAGCACGATCAGGAAACGATCGAACATGCGGATTACGTGATCGACCTCGGGCCGCTTGCGGGGACGCATGGCGGCGAGGTCGTCGCTGTCGGCACGCCGAAGCAGATCGAAAAGGCGAAAGGTTCTCTGACCGGCAAATACCTCAACGGCGATGTAAAGATCGAGATACCGGATGTTCGTCGGCTGGCGAACGGTAACCGGATCACGGTAAAGGGTGCAAAGGCACATAACCTGAAGAATATCGATGCTGAATTTCCCTTGGGGCTGTTGACGGTCGTGACCGGAGTTTCGGGTTCGGGTAAATCTACGCTTGTCGAAGACATCCTCTATCCGGCGCTTTACCGGCATGTTTACAGATCAAATCTGCAGCCGCTTGAACACGACAGCATCGATGGCCTCGAACTGGTTGACAAGATCATCGAGATCGACCAGTCGCCGATCGGCCGCACGCCGCGCTCGAATCCCGCGACATACACCGGACTTTTTTCCCCGATTCGCGAACTCTACGCGATGCTGCCGGAATCGCGGCAGCGCGGCTACAAGGCAGGACGATTTTCGTTCAACGTGAAGGGCGGACGATGCGAAGGCTGTGAAGGCGGCGGCATGAAGCGGATCGAAATGAACTTTCTGCCGGACGTTTATGTCACCTGCGATATCTGCCGCGGGCACCGCTACAATCGCGAAACGCTGGCGGTGAAGTTCAAGGGATTATCGATCGCCGACCTGCTTGACACGACCATCGAGGACGCTCTGCCGCTGCTTGAAAACATCCCGTCCATTCGGCAGAAGCTTGAAACGCTGCTTGATGTGGGCCTGGGCTATATCAAGATCGGACAGTCGTCGACAACTCTGTCCGGCGGCGAGGCTCAGCGGATCAAGCTTGCGAAAGAGCTGAGCAAGCGTGCGACCGGCAAGACGATCTACATCCTCGACGAACCAACGACCGGCTTGCATTTTGCCGATGTGCACAAGCTCCTCGACGTTCTTCAAAAGCTGGTCGATACCGGGAATACCGTGATCGTAATCGAACACAATCTCGATGTCATAAAATCAGCCGACCACATCATCGACCTCGGCCCCGAAGGCGGTTCCGGCGGCGGCAAGATCGTGGCCACCGGTACACCCGAACAGGTCGCCAAGGTCAAAAAAAGCTTCACCGGTCAGGCATTGAAAGCCGTCCTGTAGCGTTTGTCTCCTAGACGTCTTGGGGTTAATTGCCTAGAACAAACATATTGGTTTTTATCGTCGCGAGAGTCTTCTTGTTCACTTCGGCATCTTTCTGTTCGAGCAGAAGGCGAGCGGATCGAACCAGTTCTGGATTTACGCCGACGGGAACTGATTCGAGCATCTGAGTTAAGCTTACATTACTTTCCTGAACTGTATTTTTGACCCTTTCGAAATCATTAAGCCAGATTCCAAAGCGAAATAACCACTCACTTTTTGCGTCGACAATGCCGTGACCGAGAACCGCAGAGCGGAAAGCGGACAGAGCGTTCTCCTTTTCATTCCATTCGGCTGACCGTACATTTTCGAGCAATATTCTTTCGCTTTGTAGACGCGTGGGGAGAAACTCGAGCATCCTTTCAAAATCGGCTGAATTGTAACCCAACTCCAGCCAGTTCATTTCTTGGGAAACATATTTGTAGGTGATGATGCCGTAAACCCAAATCGCTTTCCCACTTATCGTGACAGGATCGAAGGATGACTTTCTGGCGGCCGCGACCGAGGCTGCGGAAAGAAGGGCGTGGCCGGATAGAAGTTTCGCTTCATTGACGCAGCCATTAGGATCGATTACTACGCCGACCTGAACATCACCCCGGACGCCAACGGCGACGGCCGCTTCGGGGAAGGTAGGACGCTCAAGATGAAGTGCCCGCCCATTTATAACCCCAAACGAGATCATCGTGCTGGGCTTTGTGGTGTCTGAGATTTTGGACGAAGAGCAATCCTTTGTGGTCTCGTTACCAGCCTGTGTTTGAGCGACGACAACAAGGTGTGCCGACGAAACGACGACGATAACGATCACCAAGTTGGTAGTTCGCACAAAAGTCATATTCATTTGGACACCATTCTTAACAAAAAGTTCCCATCTTAGGCTGGATCGATCATTTCCCATCGCCCTCAAAGCCCGGCTCAGCCTATCTCATCGATCATTTCGCGAACGGCTTGATTTAGGCCGACGAAGACGGAGCGGGAGATGATGTTGTGGCCGATGTCAAATTCGGTGATCACGGGTATGGCGGCGAAGGCCGCTCCGGCGGCGGTAAAATAGTAGCCACCGGTACACCCGAACGGGTCACACGTATCAAGAAAAGCTACACAGGCGAAGCCCTCAAGGGCGTTCTTTGATCTAATTATCCAAACCAGTACGGCGTTTGCTTTGTCCACGGCGAGGTTTTGTATCGCGTGTGGAGAATGTCGAAGGCCTGCTTCGAGAATTTTCCGGTATCGGCATCTTTGCAGCCGTAGCGAGTTGAGCGTACGGCAAGATGCAGAAGCTCGGGCGTCTTTGCGTGCCGCGGGTTATTGGTAGCGAATTCTACCGCCCGTCGGGTCAGAGCGGTCGAGCTTTCGCCGAGGCTTGCGAGCCGCTGATTCTCACTATCTGCGGCGGCCGTTTCGCTTGGATTCAGGAACTTTGGCAATGCGACATCTGGAGTGGTCCTATGTTCGCTGATACACCACCAGTTTCCGCGAATGCTATCGATAGACGTGGGCGGCGAATCTTCGCGGCCGAAGCCGGTGGGGACGTAGGGCTGAATTACGGGATTTCGCAATATCGCGATCAACGCGTTCGCCTCGCGATCGGCCGCGTTTCGTGCGGAAGCGACAGCTGCGAATTGGGGCATTGAGCTGCCAACCGCCTTGGCAACGATCGGTGAGAATTCGCGTTCGACGGCGGAGTCGTTGATCATAAACGCCTTTGTCCAAACGGCGGTCGCGATCATTTTCTTGAGATGATCGGGAAGTTTAGGGTCGACGGCCGCTTTTCTCATAACGGAGAGCGGCGTCTTGTGATTGAAGAACGTCGCGGCGTCCACATCGAACATCTTCTTGTCTTCCCAACCTTTTATGGGGCTTCCACTGTCGAGGTCGATCGGCTCTTCCCGGGTGTCGCCCGCGTAAGAGAACAAGACCGCCTTTCGCTGCGCGTAGAAGAGAAACTCGTCGAGGCTGTTGGAGACGGCTGCTCGCTGGGCAAGAAACATGTTCTGAGTCGAGAGAGGAAAACGGTCGACACTGCCGAGTTCATCGAAGAGTTTCTTTGCTTCATCGATAAGGCCTTCGTCGAGTAAGAGGCGTATGTGGTGGTAACGAACGGTCGGGTAAGCCGCTGAGTCGCGAGGCGTGCGGGCGGCTTCGGCAATTAATTCTGTAGCGGCGGGTGTCGCTGCCTCAGCCTTAGAGATGGCGGCGACGAACCAGTCGAGTTTCCTTGACGCCTTCCATTTTTCGTAAGCGTGACCAAAACCGTCGACGGCCTGATAAGAAAATAGCCAATCGGAAACTTCGTCTGAGCGGTCAGCGGCCGGAATGTCACGAAGTTTTAGCCGATAATTGTAATCGTAATCGCGGCCCGCGGCGCTAGCCTCCTCCTGGTCGCGGGTCGAGCCGACGTCGTAAGCCGCGTCCTCGATGCGGTTCCAGAGTATCGAATAATCGAAAAGATCGTTTCGGATATTCCTATTCTCAGCGGAGGCTTCGGCGATAAGACGGCCGAGTTCGCCGCGCCTGACTGCGGGATCTTTACGGAATCTCACAAGGCCAAGCAGCCCGAGAGCGGAGCGGTGAAAATCCCGCATCGAATCGTCTTCGATGATCTTTCGCAGTGAACTTTCGGCGTCGTTCAGCAGTTCGTTCGAGCGTGTCTCAGAGGCGGCCCTTTCCTCGGGTGATTTGCCATCGGGCAGGAGGCTTGCCTCGCGAATGAAGGTGCGGGCTGCCACAAATTCGGCCGTTTTTCTCCATTCGCTGTTGCTATCGGCGGCGATCGCTTCAAAGCCCGTACGGGCCTCGGCAAACTGCGTTCTATAGAATCGAGCGGCCGCGAGCTGGTAGGCACGGTCGTTTTGAAGCCACGCCGGTGCCGACCCCGAAACGGCCGCCGGGACCTCTGCGTCGCCGCCGCAATTTGCGAACACCAGGTCTTGACCGGCAACCCAGTTGCGGACATCGTCAGTCACGCCGTATTTTGCAATTCGATCTTCGAGAGTTTGAGTCGCGTTCGCGAAGGCGTCGGGCAGGCAGTTTGGAAAGTAGTCGTAATCGCCGACCGAGCGGTATGGCTCTATCTCGGCTTTTTCGGTGGCAACCTTTGCCCTCGCGACCAGCCAGAGATCTTCGGGCGTCTGTCGCTCTCCGACCATTTCACCTGACGCGTCGTCCGCAAACGACCGTCGGTAAAAGATCGAATGCTCCATGGCCTTTACAACCTGATCTTGTTCGAACGATGTTAGCTGGTGGCCGTTGAGCTGACGTTGAAACAGAAGCAGCGACATTGGGCCGAAGCTGGAGGG
>JBBQTV010000071.1:0-15944 GCA_038212935.1 Pyrinomonadales bacterium
TTGTTCCCATTGGTCCGTTTCAGGGCGGCGACCACTATTCCGCTTTCGATAGAATCAAAAACGTCCGAATTCTCGCCTCCGCCGTCCGGTTCAGGCAGTTTGTCGACGATCATCTTGGAAACTTCGTTAAACATTTCTTCATCGCTTGAAAACGAAGGGTAATTTCCTTGCGCGAAAGCCTCTTGCATCGACGCACCGTCGCCCGCAACCACATACGAACGAACGGTCTCATTTTCCGTGGTGTCGCCGTTCTCTTTGACCGCTCCGGGAATATCCATGCTACTTATCTTATCGGTTTTGCTGAGCAATACTGCCCGTTCGATAACGTTTTGAAGCTCGCGAACGTTTCCTCGCCAACTATAATTCAGCATCTGATCGTACGCCGAACCCGCAAACGAGATATCCTCCCGCTTATATTTTTCGCCATAGATGTGGAGAAAGTGTTCGGCGAGCATCGGTATATCTTCCATTCGGTCACGAAGCGGCGGTATTTTGATCTCGATAGTGTTTATTCGATAATAAAGATCCTCACGAAGGCTTCCGTCGTTGATCGCTTCGAAGGGGTCGCGGTTCGTTGCACAGATGAGCCGAAAATCAGCTTCCTGCGGTTTGTCGCCGCCCACACGGTAATAGATCTTCTCCTGCAGCAAACGAAGCAGCTTCGGCTGCAGGTCGACGGGCATTTCGCCGATCTCATCGAGCATCAAGCTACCACCATTCGCTTGTCCGATGAAGCCGATCTTGTCTGCGCTTGCCCCTGTGAACGAGCCTTTCATGTGTCCGAACAGCTGCGATTCGATCAGATCTTTGGGCAAAGCCGAGCAGTTTACTTTCACGAACGGTTCTTTCGAGCGATGGCTTTTGAAGTGGATCGCATTGGCGATGACCTCTTTGCCGGTTCCGGATTCGCCGAGGATAAGAATGTTGGCGTCCGAATCGGCGACATTCTCGATGATCTCGTAAATATTCTGCATCGACCGGGCACCGCCGATGATGCCTTCGTACGACTTGCGGCTCGTTAGTCTTCCGCGAAGTTCTTTGATCTCAGCCGCCTGGCTCTTATTGATCAATGCCTGCCGCTTCGATTCCACCGCGTTCCGGATATCGACCATCAACTCTTCAAAATTGACCGGCTTAACGATATAGCCGAACGCTCCGACCCGGGTGGCCTCGATGGCCTTTTCCGCCTTATCGTAGCCCGTTACGATTATTATCTCTGTTTCCGGCGAGATCATCTTCGATTGACGAACCATCTCGATACCGTTGATATCCGGTAGATTCAGATCGGTCAAAACCACATCAAATTCTTCTTTTTTCGCGTGTTCAAGGCCCTTTGCTCCCGTGTCGGCAGTCAAAACCTCAAAACCCTCTTCCTTTAGCTGAAACTCCATTAGGTCGAGCGTCAGCCGATCATCGTCAACTACAAGTGCTTTTTGAGCCATATTTTCTTTTGACATTAAATATACTGGGGTTATATCTATTAATGCCGTGTGCAAGGAACGTGCCAATCTAGTCCCTAGCCCTGCTCCTCTGTTTTACTCAGATCAATTAGAACTATCATACCACTTACCGCGGGAATTTGTATTATTTTCATACACTCCAAATTCGCCGTCAGCAGAAAAATGCATCGTATTGAATCAATACAGAGAAAGCCGGCGGCAATTTGCCCAGATTTTCTCTATACCGCTGATTACAAAGAGTTTGTCGACGTGTTTTCTCTCTGGCACGCGGATTGATTACTCAGTTTTTTAATTGAAGCTTTGTTCTTCGATGTTTTAAGGCTTTTTTAACTGGGAGGAGTTCTAAATGTTAGAGACTATTATAGTTGTAGTACTTGTGCTTTGGTTGCTTGGATTGGTAGCCGGACAAACTTTCGGCGGTATCCTTCATGCGCTTCTATTAGTTGCAGCAGTCATTTTTATTATCCGTTTGCTCACTGGACGGAGAGCAGTTTAAACCCCGCACCGCAAAAGTGCCGGACGGATTAATGACGTTCGGCACTTTTTTGATATCATTGACCTCGTCACCGTCCCCACAGTTGCGAGGTCATTTTTTCAACCTATCTTGAACCGGTCCGAATGTCGGCCCTGTTCAGATCAATGATATCAAGGTGATTTGCGACGCCGCACTTTTATGATCGACAATCCCCTGCATCCACCGATTACTGAAACGACCGACAGTATGACTCCCGGCGAGATCAACGAGGTCTTTCGAGCCGTGTTTGACCTTTACGGCGTGGTGAATTCGGATGGGAAGATCATCGAGCTTCGCGGACCATTGTTTAAGGAAACTCAGACCGACACCGCTTTGCTTTCCGGTCAGGTCTTTTCGGAAACGGTATTTTGGCAGTCGTCGGAAAATACTGCTATCACGCTGGCAAATAGTGTTGCCTCCGCTATACGTGGCGAAGGTTCGACTATTACTATCGCGTTCCGCAAAAGCGCGAACTCCAGAATACCTCTCGAATTGTCGCTCGTCCCTATAGGCGACAACGGAGATCGGAAGGTGATCGTATGCGGACGTCGGCAAGCGGAAGCCGCAACTGCTGAGGGATTTCGTCGAGACAGCCAGCAGCTTCTTTCGGCCGCTGAAAGTGCTGAGATCGGCATCTGGTATTGGGATTTTACTTCGGGGCAGATATCCTCGACGCCTCGATGCAACGAGCTCCTCGGTCTGCCGGCTTACGAAAAGCTCTCATTTGAACGAATCAAGCAGGCTGTTCATCCCGACGACCTGGATTTCGTTATCTCCTTTCTCGAAGAATCCCGGCGGGACGGCACTAAATACGAAGAACAGTTTCGCGTCGTTCATCCCGACGGCGACGTCGAATGGCTTTGCGCGGAAGGCAAATCAATGCTTGGTGCTGATGGCGGACCGCCGCGCATGATGGGAGTCGTTCGAAACATTACCGAAGAAAAGCGCGCTAACGAAGAAGTATCAAAGATTCACGAACGTGAAAAGAAGGCACGCGACGAGGCGATCGAAGCGAATCGCGCCAAGGATTTTTTTCTCGCATTCGTGTCACATGAGCTTAGGGCTCCGCTCAACGCGATCCTCGGTTGGTCCAAGATCTTGCTTACACGGGAGGTCGACGATGAAACGAGGAAGACCGCGCTCGAGACCATCGAACGCAGTGCCCGTGTTCAAACCAAATTGATAAATGATCTTGTCGATTCTGCCCGGGTGGCGTCGGGCAAGCTGCGTCTAGAATATTACCCGACCAACCTGTACGACCTCGTTCACGGTTCATTTCAGGCACACAAACCATCGGCCGATTCAAGGAATATCGAACTCACGTTTACCGCCGATCGCCGTGACGTTGCAGTACTCGGAGATGCTAATCGGCTGCAGCAGGTCTTCGGCAACCTCTTATCGAACGCGATCAAGTTTACACCGGAAGGCGGCAAAGTATCGATGGCCGTCGAAACCACCGAAACCACGGCAAAGATAGTCATTGCAGATAACGGCCACGGGATCAGCGAAGACGCGATGCCCGAGATCTTTCGTCAGTTTTCCCAGGCTGAGAGCGTACAGATACGCGGCAGCTCCGGCCTTGGCCTAGGCCTGTCTATCGCCAAGATCTTGGCGGAGCGTCACGGCGGAAGCATCAAGGCCGAGAGTCCCGGCCCCGGAAAGGGTTCGACATTTACGGTCCTTCTGCCGCTTGCCGACGCAGCTAAACAGATCATGGACCGCACTACGGCTCCCGATCTCTCGGACCGAAAGGCACTTGCCGAAATCCGGATATTGATCGTCGAGGACGACCCGGACTCACGCGAGGTGCTTCAGCTATATCTCGAACAATGCGGTGCCACAGTCCGTAGTGCGGTAAGCGCAAAAATGGCAATGAACGAGTTAGAACACTGGAGCGGCCGCCTACCCGATCTGATCATCTCCGACCTTGCGATGCCGGAAGAGGATGGCTATTCGCTGATCTCACGGATTCGCCAGTTGAACAAACGTAAGGGAGGCGAGATACCCGCGCTCGCATTAAGTGCTTTCACAACTGCCGAGAGCAAGCAGAAGGCATTCGAAGCAGGGTTTCAGCGATACTCGACCAAACCCTTCGACCATGAACTATTGATAAAGGACATTCTGGAAGTGATCAAAAACGGAAACGCTAATGTCTAACAGAATTGTTGAATTAGATTTTGCGAAAAAACTCCGCGTCTCTTCAACAGAAAACGCGGAGTTCTTAATGCATCATCTATCCTCGCGAATTTAGCGAAGCGGCTTTGTCGATCATCTGCAGAAATTCCGCACGCTTTTCTCTCGCATCGCCGGAAATCGATGCTTCGGCAAGTTGCCTGGCTGAACCAAAGTTTGCATTCCCCTTGTAGCGCGATCCGGTCAGCACCATTCCGAACTGCGCAATCGCCGCCGCAAACCTGAGATCGGCCGATGCATCGCCCATAGACCGATCATTAGCAAGTACGCCCATCGAAAGTAGTTTGCTCTCCGTGCCTTCCGGATCTTTGTACCTCAGCTTGACGGTCGCGATCTCGCTGCCAAAGGTTGTGTCAGTCGGCTTAAGTTTCGAATATTTTAGTTCGATACCGCCATTATCGACCTTATGCCCGGCCGGGACGATCTCATATAGTGCCGTCACCGAATGCCCGGCGCCGATCTCGCCGGCGTCTTTCGTGTCGTCATTGAAATCGCGGTCTGCAAGCAGGCGATTTTCGTAGCCGATCAGCCGATAACCGGCGACCAATGCCGGGTTGAATTCCACTTGTATTTTCACATCCTTTGCGATCGTGTAAAGCGTTCCGGCGACCTGTTCACCAAGTGCTCGGCGTGCTTCATCACGCGAATCGATATATGCGTAGTTGCCGTTCCCTTTATTCGAAAGCTTCTCCATCATCGAATCATTCAGATTTCCTGAACCGAATCCCAGCACCGACAAAAAGATGCCGCTCTTACGCTTGTCTTCAATCAAGCGAACTAGTGCGTCATCACCGGTCATACCGACATTGAAGTCGCCGTCCGTCGCAAGGATCACGCGGTTGTTGCCGCCGCGTACGAAATGCTCGGCCGCGACCGAATATGCAAGTTGAATTCCCTGTCCGCCGTTGGTCGAACCACCCGCTTCGAGCTCGTTTAGAGCGGCAATGATCTCACCTTTCTGGCTGACCGGCGTCGACGGAAGCACGAGGCCGCTCGATCCGGCGTAGACAGCGATCGCGACGCGGTCCTGCGGCTTGAGCTGATTCACCATCATCTTCAGGCCTTCTTTCAGCAATGGAAGTTTGTCCGGTGAATTCATTGACCCTGATACGTCGAGCAGGAAAACCAGGTTTGCAGGCGGCGTATTGTCGAGCGAGACCTTTCTGCCCTGCAGACCGATCTTCATTATCTTGTTTGTCGGGTTCCAGGGACTCGCGGCGACCTCTGTGTTGACCGAGAACGGAAGTTCGCCGGCCGGTTGCGGATACGCGTAATCGAAATAATTGATCATTTCTTCGATGCGAACCGCGTCTTTCGGCGGAAGCTGTTCGCTGTTTAGAAAGCGGCGAACATTAGTGTACGACGCAGTATCGACGTCGATCGAGAAGGTCGAAAGCGGAGCCCGCGACGTTTCGAGAAACGGATTCTCAGTGAATTCGGCGTATCGCTCGCCGTTGCCTTTGTGTGATTCGGCTTCGAAAGCAATACCCGGAGCGACGCTGGCGTTTGTATTGGCCGCATAGGTATATTCGCTCGTTGCTGGACGCGACCGTGCGAGCTCGTCGTTTGGCTTACGACCGGTTTCGGCGCTGTTGCCGCAAGCGGAAAAGATCAGGCTGGCGAGAACTAACAACGCTGCAGCCGACCGGGAAGAGAAGATATTTTCCTGTTTCATTTCATAACCTCCGTTCGTTTGAACAAATTTAAAATCAAAAGAACCCGAACTACCTATGTCGGTAAGAACGGGTTCATTGCCTAGGTCTTGCAGGAAAATTTTTGCTCGTTTATTTTTTTCCGTGGATGCTTAAAACTGGGGTTAACTCCTGAAGTGCGGCACGGTCTTCCGGCATCGACGAAAAATTGCCGTCAGACGAGAACTCGACAAAGGTGTAAAAATTCTCGATCGAGGTAATTCCGTTCCAGTGCTGTCCAAGGTTAACAGATACATCAACCGCGGTCTGCCCACGCCGGATCTCTACAGCTCGGCTGACTTCGTAGATGCCGCTTGCGGGTGTCGAGAGATAGAAGTTCATGAACCGTTCATTCGACCGCGCCGGCCTGTCGAGTTCAACTCGCGCAGTGATCAAGCCTGTCCGTCGGTCCAGTTCGACGCCCGAGATGTTGTAACCCATCGGACTTTGCCGATCTTTAAAACACGAGGTTGGCTTGGAGTATCTGACTCCCGGATCAACGGCGGGAATCTTTGGTATCGAAGGTGGATTGAGCATCGCGTGGGCGAAAACGGTGACGGTCACTATCGAAAAGAACATTGCGAATCCGAAAAAGTGCTGTTTCATAACGTAATTCTCCTGCTGTTTGAACGATGATAGCCGACCGACTTGCGTAAACGCAAGATTTTTTCGAGAAGAATCGTCAAAATCGCGATTCGACAACGGTTCCGTTTCGTTTTCCGTGCGTGGATGTCAGTCTCGGATAGGTTTCGTGTACAGATTCCAGATCTTCGATATCAAGCAGCATTTCAGCTTCTTTTATCGACGTTATCGAACCTTCGATCTCCATGAAAAGCCCGAATGGCAGTTCGTCGATGACAACTTCGGTATCGCGAAATTTCCACGTCTTTCGACGTTTTTCGTAAACGACGCCCGCGACAAGCCCGAGGGCCTCGACGATCTTTCGGATCGCATCGGCGTCGGCAACGTCGGTTTCTTCTTCGATCTGATGCTTCACGCCTCCACCACCGGCGAGACGGCGTTTGTACGTAAGTATCGTCCGCTCGCCGATTTTTCTTATCCGAATAATGGCACCAGTTTCGGAAAGAGCCGGCCCGCCGAAGATAGTATTCTCCTCGTAGTCTTCGCCGACATATTCCGCGCCGAATTCCGTCAACGCATCTTCCACCTTCGTACGTCGTTCGGACGGTAGACGATATTTCTTTTCAATTTCGATCGACATAGCGGTACCGAGGCCTACGCCTGCCAGATCCATTTCCAGACTTCGGGAACCGTCGCCCGTTTGCCATACATCAGCATCCCGACGCGATAAACGCGAGCCGTCACCCAAACGAGTCCGGCGATCGCAAGGCCATTTATTAGGATCGCGAGTGCAATGTGCCAAAACGGCGGCATCTCAGCGAGAATTCGTACAGGCATCACGATCGGTGCAAAGAACGGCGATATCGACGTCCAAAATGCAACCGAACTACCCGGATCGCGCATAACCGCGAAGCTGAAATAGAACCCGACCAGCAAGATCATGATCGGCGGAAACGAGAATTGGCCGCCTTCCTGCACCGTCGTCACCATCGAACCGATGAGAGCAAAGATCGCCGCATAGGTAAAAAATCCAAGCAGAAAGAAGATCAGAAAATAGACGATCATCAGCGGCGATATCTGCGGGATCGACGCGACCAGCGGAGCCAGATCGGCCTGCAATGCGAGAAATGCGATCAGGATCGATGCCGAAAGCACCCAGATGCCGAGCTGGGTCAGGCCCGCCAACCCGACTCCAACAAGCTTGCCCATCATTAGCTCAAACGGCCTTGCCGATGAGAAAAGTATCTCGGCGATCCGCGTTTCCTTCTCTTCAACAACCGCACCGAGGATCGCCTGTCCATAGATCGCCAGCGTAATGTAGATCATCAATCCGATGATCAGCGATGCGATCATAACGCCGGTGCTGTCCTTGTCCTCGCCGCTTTCGTCAATGCCCTTCGCGTCAAAATTGATTCCGCGGCTCAGTTCCTCGAGCCGGTCTTCGCTAATATTCGCGTTCGCTAGCCGTTGCGAACGGACCGCGCCGTTCAGGGCATCACGAAACGTGTCGTTCGTAATGATGTCGCCGGCCCGCCGTGAACGAAACTCAAACCTCGCCGACGAATCGTTAATATCGCCCGGTACTATCAGATAGGCATCGATCTCACCTGCCAAAACCTTTGACGTAAGATCGGCACGCACTTCCTCGGGTGTTCGCCCGGCGGTGTCGTAATTAACGAAAATGAACGATTCGACGAACTGCTGCGAGCTACGTTTGAGTTGCTCTTCCTGCGAGGGCGTTATATCGCGAAGCGATTCCTCGGCCGCACGGCGGGCTCGCGCCGCCATCTTCTCTGCCGAGAGATTTTGCCGCAACCGCGGCTCGACGGTACCATTCTGATCGACAACCACGATCCGCGTAGGTTCGCCCTTTATCGAAAAGATTATCGCCGGAACAATAGCAAAACCGATGGCGAGCAGCGGAAGCAGCAGCGTGCCGATAAGGAACGACCACTTCAGGACGACCTTCTTGTATTCATGTTTTACGACCGCGAGAAATTTTCTCATTGCACACCTCCGATCTGTTCGATAAAGATATCGTTGAGGCTTGGCTCTACTTGTTCGAATTTAGAAAGGACCGCTCCGCCTGCGACTAGCTTTTGCAGCACCGCCTGCGGATCGACGCCGTCTACGAGGTGAAGTTCCTGCTCATCGGAGTGCGTAACGACCCGTGAAATAAGTGTTGTGTCGCTGATGACCGCCTCCGCCCCTGTGCCGCGAAATGCGATCAGATTGTCGCCATAACTCGCCTTTACCTCGCGAAGCGTTCCGGCAATGACCTTTTTTGACTTGTTGATCAGCAAGATGTCGTTACACAATCGTTCGGCTGTTTCCATCAGATGCGTCGAGAAAATGATCGTCTTTTCCTGTGACTTGAATTCGGAGATGACGTCGATCATAAATTCAACGTTGATCGGATCGAGGCCGGAAAAAGGTTCATCAAGGATAAGCAAGTCAGGATCATGGAGAACGGTCGAGATGAACTGTATCTTCTGCTGCATTCCCTTCGACAGGTCGGTCGTTTTCTTAGCCTTCCATTCGCTGAGGTTCATTCGGTCGAGCCAGAAATCGATCCGCTTATCAGCGTCGGACGAGCTAACACCTTTCAAGGCAGCAAAATACTTGAGCTGGTCGGAGACCTTCATTTTTTTGTAAAGCCCGCGTTCTTCCGGAAGGTATCCGATACGATTCTGCAGTCCGCTGTTCATTCGCTCGCCAAAAAGCTCGACGCTGCCCTCGTCCGGGACGGTTATGCCGACGATCATTCGGATCGTTGTCGTTTTGCCGGCACCGTTGGGCCCCAGAAATCCGAAGACTCGGCCCGAACGCACTTCAAAACTTAGATCATCAACAGCCAGAAAATCGCCAAAGCGTTTCGTGACCCCATCTGCCCGAAGCGTTATATTCGAATCTGTCATAGGTAATTAGATTGTGAATGTTCAGAATAGGATACGCAACGGCCGGTAAAAACGTTCACTTTTTCGATCTCGGATTCCGGTTTCTGAAGTTCGGTTCCTTGCGATCACTCGAGATTTGCAGTTTACGCAAATTCGTTTAAGGTCTTTAGAGAACTTGTCGTTACAGTTATGGAGATCTTCGTTTATCGGCCCGGTGCTGAACACGTTGAGGAAGGCTTTGCTGCGGCGGATCTTCCTGGACTTTTGGCTGACAAACGCAATGTCGTTTGGTTGGATATTCTTGGCGATTCTCCCGAACGTATCGAATCGGCCAAGGACGTATTATTGAACGTCTTCAAGTTTCATCCGCTTACCGTCGAAGACTGCATCGAAGAACGAAACCAGCCGAAGGTCGAACCGTTTCCCGATCATCTCTATTTCATCGTCCACGGCATCAGGTCAGGCGAAACGAAACCAGAAAGTTTCGTTACCAAAGAGCTCGACGGGTACTTGGGCGACAACTACGTTGTTACGTTTCACACCGAAAAGTTCCGAAGTATCAAGGCCATAAAGCAGCAAGTTCGCATTAGCCCGTTCGCATGCCAACGCGGTGCGGCGTATCTGCTTCACCAGATCCTCGATAACATCGTCGACCAATATATGCCGGTCGTCGACGATTTCGACCTTTCGATCAATGAACTGGAAGATCGTGTGTTCGATGTGAGAACGGGCAATTATTCCGTGCTCGAGGACATTATGGATCACCGCCGGAGCGTCGCTCGGCTGCGGCGAATATCCGCTCGCCAACGGGAAGTGCTCTACCGCATATCGCACGGTGAATTCCCGCAGATCCCCCCCGAGGTCTTACCGTTTTATCGTGACGTTCACGATCATCTGCTTCGCGTGACGGACGTAACGGAGAGTTATCGCGACCTTATTAGCGGCCTGTCGGACATTCACCTTTCGATGATGGCCAATCGGACGAACGACGTTATGAAAACGCTCGCGGTCGTCTCGGCCATCATACTTCCGCTTTCATTGATCGCCGGAATTTACGGCATGAATTTCCAAAATATGCCGGAACTCGGCACGCCGTTTGGCTATTTCATCACACTCGGCGCAATGGCATTTCTGACGATAGTTTTGCTGTTCTATTTTTGGCGGCGGGGCTGGATATTTCAGCGAGATGAGATGCCGCAGAAGCCGGAAGCTAATGAGCAGGAAGAAAGCTTATAGACGTTCGAGCAAACGGGCGACCTGAAGATCGCCAAACCCGTAAACGCCTGCACGTTTCTGAAACTCGGCAAAGATCGGCTCGAATTCTTTTTGCCCTGAACCTTTTATCTCACGTAGGATCTCGGCGGGGCGGGTTTCGATCTCTGCGGCGGCGGCGCAAACCTCTTCGAGAAACGGAAAACATTCGGAACGATAACCGGCAAGTTCAAGCAACTCTTTGCTGTTGCGCGTCCTAAATGCATTCCACAACTTCGAGCCGTGGTTTATATCATCTGCTGAAAACTTTATTCGAGCGTTATACGCTTCCGTTAGGGCCGCCGCATCGTGATCGCCGAAGCCCTTCCAGATATCATCCGGCGATGCGTTGACCGGAGCGACGCGATACACACTCTCGCGCCGTTGGAGAAGGTCGAGGCAAAACCACATATTTACCTGGCAAAAGAGTTCGTATTCGAACCAGAGATTTATCTCTGCATCGTCCGGAATTTCTAAAAGTTTCTCGATCTCATACGCAACTTTCTCACGATGATCGATCGGGTCTTCGCCGTACTCGAGCGCAACGAAATTTGCCCGCACATCCCAAAATTCATCCAGATGCTCCGCCGAGACGTCACCTGCGATCAAGGCTTCGCGAAAGATGACGACGTTCCCGTCGATCTCAGACTTGGTAAACTCTTCGTTGAGCGAATCGCCCGGTAGTACGTGTACGATCATATCGAAAGACTAACCGCATAGATGACGGCAAGGCAAACTCCGGCGTAAACACCGGCGAGGATATCGTCGGCACACACACCGATCCCTCCCGGCAATGCCTGCAGATAATCGATCGGGTACGGTTTCCAAATATCGAACAGCCGAAATAGCAAGAACCCGGCGACGATCATCGGCCATCCAACACCGAACGGCACAAAAAGAAAAGTGATAAGCTGCCCGATGACCTCATCGACTACTGCCTCCGGCGGATCCTCGTTCCCAAGGAGCTTGGTAGCCCGGCCCGCGGAACGGATTCCGAGCAAACATAGCAGCAAGAACAATACGAGAATTACAACGTGCGACCACGCTGCGAACTGCGGAGCCCAGACGGCCAGCGTCTCGAGAGCCCCTGCGTTTGCTGCACCCGAAGCCGCCAGGCTTGCAACTACCGAGGCAACGCCGACATAGATCGCAACGCCCACCATCGAGCCCCAAGTCCCCGGCGCATATGGCAAATAACCGACACCGAAGGTCGTAACAGCCAGGGCCAGGTAGTCGAATGAGCCCTTAGGTTTTTGGCGTTCGATCTCGTGTTTCATTTCCTTCTCTAGTCCTTGCTATCCACAGGGGCACCGACGTTGCGAGACCTCTGCGGATCTTTCCGTTATCTCAGCGAGACTTTGCGTAATCTCCGCGAAACTCTGCGTGAGGATTCTCCTACCGCAGAGGTACGCAAAGAAGCATAGTTACGTTAAGCAAATCAAAGCCCATTCACCATCCTTCGAATGCCGTTCTTTAGAACAGAAGTATTGAAGTTCAGTATTAGGCCAAGCTTGAAATTTCCGAGCTTGAGATAGGTTAATAACTGAGCATCGTGGACGGTCGTTATAAACTCTACGGATTTTATTTCTACCACGACGCGATCCTGTATCAATAGATCCATGCGGTATCCATGGTCGAGCTTCACTTCCTTATAAATGATGGGCATCGGCAGTTGCTGAGAAACTTTGAGTCCACGCTGGTTCAACTCGTATGCAAGGCAGTTTTCATAAGCGGACTCGAGAAGGCCAGGTCCTAAATGCTTGTGAACCTCGATTGCACAACCGATCACGATGTTGGATATGTCATTTTCGTGCATGACTTTTCTGAACTCGGAAATCTCTCAAAACACTTTGCGTTTTCTCCGCGAAACTTTGCGTCATCTCCACGAAACTCTGCGGAAGAAATCTTCTTCCGCCGAGCTACGCAAAGAAGCAAAGTTATGCTAAGCAAATTAAAGCCTTTTACCATTCTTCGGCCTTCTAATAAGGGTGAAAATTAGAACTCGATTCCCTGCTGAGCGTATATCCCCGCATGAAAAGGATGCTTGATCTCTTTCATTTCTGTGACAAGATCAGCGGCCTCGACCAGCTCTGGCGGAGCGTTTCGGCCGGTTGTTATGATGTGCAGGTGCGGCTGTTTCTCGCGGACAGCCTTTATTTCATCGATCACGGCGTTCACATCGAGGAACTTGTAATCAAGAACATAGACGAGTTCATCGAAGACTAGCAAGTCGTAATCCTCCGACCGCATTTTCTCGACGCAAAGTGCCCATGTTTCTTCGGAAGTTTTGATATCCAATGCCGTGTCTTTAGTGTCCCAGGTAAAACCGGCACCCATTGTGTGGACCTCAACGCCGAGCTTCTCGAGCGATTCGTGCTCACCGTATCGATCGGTCTTGGACTTCATGAACTGTATCAGGCAGCAATTCATTCCGCGACCTGCGGCCCTAATCAGAACTCCGAGTGCGGCCGTGGTCTTTCCCTTGCCATCACCGGTGTTGACCATCAACAGGCCCTTGGTGTTCTCGCGATAATCCTCGCGGCGCCATTTGTATCTTTTTTCTGTCGTATCGGTCATTATGTTTGCCTTAAAAACGAGCTTGGCAGCAGAACGGGATCGCGGCCAATGCCGCAACTTACATCCTACTGCCAAGATCCAACTTTCGTGCGAGAGGCTATGCTAAATTGGGAGCATCCGTCACCCAGTCCGCGTCCGTCCGATCGACCGCCGAACGAAGTGCCTCGACGATCTCCGCTTCCTTAGCGTCCCAATCCCCTTCGACCCACAGGCCGGCAGCATTTCGATGGCCGCCGCCGCCAAATTGCTCGGCGATCTTGGCGACATTGATGTTACCTTTTGAACGAAGGCTTACGCGATATTGCTCGGGCCCGACCTCACGCATGTATGCTACCGCCAACACCTCGCGGGCAGCGAGCGGAATATTTACAAATCCGTTATTGTCACCATCGACCGCTCCGGCTTCTTCACGCATTTTCAGCGTCTGCCGCATGCTCGCGACTCGGCCGCTCTCGTCACGCCGAATAGTTCCCATTACCTGCCGCATCAGCTCGATCCGCGACCAAGGATAATTGTTATAAACGGTTTCGGAGATCTTCGCGGGCCTGGCACCAGCTTTTACAAGTTCGGATGCGACCTTCAGCGTGCGGTCGGTCGTGTTGGGAAAATGAAATGAGCCCGTGTCTGTGACGAGCGCCATGTAAACGCATTCGGCGATCTCTTTGGTGACCCGACCGCCGATGGCCTTGCAAAGATTGTAGATCATCTCGCCGACGGCAGATGCGGTCGAATCTATCCAGTTTATTTTTCCAAAATGTTCGCTTGTGGCGTGATGGTCGATGTTGACCGTGAGTTCGTTCTCGAGTCCGCGAATGCCGGGGCGGCTAAGATCAGAACATTCGATCACGAAAACCGCATCGTATTGCCGGTCAACCTCTTCGACATGACGGATATCGTCGGCTCCGGGAAGGCTGCGGTAAGATGGCGGGATGTCGCCGTGGACAATGACTTCGGCTTCTTTGCCGAGCGAACGCAAAAGCCAGCAAAGCCCCAAGGAAGAGCCGACGCCGTCGCCATCCGGCTTAATGTGCGTCGTTATCCCGAAATTCTGCTTATTTTCAATTAACTCTACTACTTGGCTTAACACTTATTATTGGGGCGGGCCGGGAGGAGCCCAGACGAGATACGTCTTCTGTTCAGCTTACGCTTTCGTCTTCATGTTCCGTCCTTTCTTCTAATTCTCCCGCTTGTTTCAGGTCGTCCAAGATCGAACTTATCTTGTTCGCATTTTCTTCCGCCGTATCACGAGCAAAGTGCAAATGCGGAACGTGCCGCAAGCTCAGATTCATCGCCACCTGCTGCCTGATAAAAACAGTCGCGTTCTGCAACGCTTTCAATGCTGCCTTGATATCCGCCTCGCTGCCGTTGATAAAAACGAACACCTTGGCATCGCGGAGGTCATCCGAAACCGTAACGTCGGTCACGATGGCCGGCTCGATCCGCGGGTCATTCAGCTCAAAGCCGACAACCTCAGCTATCTCTTCTTTCAACGCCTCAGCTAATCTCTCCGGTCGCCGCATATCCAAAAATCAGATTAAAGCTCCGTTGCTGCGGTCCTTTCGATGAAGAATCCTTCGATCTCGTCACCGACCTTGATGTCGTTGAAGTTCAAAAGGCTGATACCGCATTCGTAGCCCTGTTTGACCTCGCTGACATCTTCCTTGAAACGCTTCAGCGACGAGATGTCGCCCGTCCATGCCACGACACCGTCGCGGATAAGCCGTGCCTTTGCCTGTCGCCGGATAAGCCCGTCGGTCACGCGGCAGCCGGCGATCATGCCGATCTTCGAAACCTTGAAGGTCTCCTGTACCAAAGCTTTGCCGAGAATGATCTCTTTCTCTATAGCGTCGAGCATTCCGATCATTGCAGCCTTGATCTCTTCTTCGACCTTGTAAATGATCGAGTGGAGCCGGATGTCAACATCTTCCTGCTTCGCAACATCAGCCGCACGAGCCTCGGGCCGCACATTGAATCCGATGATAACGACCGCTGTCGAAACGTCGTCGGCCTGTGTCGCCGAGGCGAGCAGAACGTCGGATTCAGCGATGGCTCCAACCCCGGCGCGTATAACGCGGACCTTGACCTTCTCGGTCGAAAGTTTTTCGAGAGTTCCGCGAAGCACCTCGACCGAACCTTGAACGTCGGCCTTCAGGATAACCAGAAGTTCTTTGATCTCAGCAAGGCCAAGCGATTCGATACCGCGTTTGGTCGTCTTGAGCATTGCGATCTGGCGTGCCTGCATTTGACGTTGGCCGGCGATCGTCTGTGCACGATCAACATCCGCAACAACCTGGAATGTGTCCCCCGCCTGTGGAACACCTTGCAGCCCTAAGATCTCGACCGGTGTCGCCGGCAGTGCCTCTGTTACAGGTTCGCCGCGATCGGAGAACATTGCCCGGACCTTACCGTAAAACTGTCCGACGATGAACGGATCACCGACACGCATCGTTCCCTGCTGTACGAGAGCTGTCGCGACCGCACCGCGGCCCTTGTCGAGTTTGGCTTCGAGCACAACACCGGCGGCTCGGCGAGTCGGGCTTGCCTTAAGGTCGAGCATATCGGCCTGCAGAAGGACGGTCTCGAGCAATGTGTCCAGTCCATCGCGTTTGATCGCCGAAACCGGAACCATTTCAACATCGCCGCCCCATTCTACGGGCTGCAATCCGAGTCCGGCGAGCCCCTGTTTGACCTTATCGGGATTCGCTCCCGGTTTGTCTATCTTATTTATCGCAACGATTATCGGCACTTTGGCTGCCTTCGAGTGTTCGACCGCCTCGAT
>JBBQTV010000072.1:0-15792 GCA_038212935.1 Pyrinomonadales bacterium
TGAGACCGACGGCAAGCAGGTTGTAAATTCCGATCAGATCCTCGAACTCGAAAAAGTTCCGAAGTCGATGATAGTCATGGGTTCCGGGGCAGTCGGTGTCGAGTTTGCCAGTGTCTACCATCGTTTCGGCTGCGAGACTACGGTCGTCGAGCTAATGGACCGCATCGTTCCGATCGAGGACGTGGATGTCTCAAAGGAACTCGCCCGCGCGTTCAAGAAGCAGGGCATCAAGTGCGAAACTGGCATCAAGCTGGATAAGCTGGAAAAGAGCAAGAAGGGTGTCAAGGTCTCAGGTAAAGACAGCAAGGATGCGGCTGTGACGTTTGAGGCGGAGATGTTGCTGGTAGCGGTCGGCCGCATGCCGCTGATCGAGAATATCGGGCTCGATAAAACGAAGGTCGTCGTAAACCCCCGCGGTACAATCAAGGTCAACGAATTTTTCGAGACTGACGAACCAAACGTCTATGCGATTGGCGACGTCATTGACACGGCCTGGCTTGCCCATCTAGCGTCTAAAGAAGGCATTCTCGTCGTCGAAAAGATCGCCGGCAAAAAGGTAGAGCCCATCAAACCAACGCTCGTCCCGAACTGCACCTACTGCGACCCTGAGGTTGCCAGCGTCGGCCTGACCGAAGAGAAAGCCAAAGAAGCCGGCTACGACGTGAAGGTCGGCAAGTTCCCGTTCTCTGCGTCTGGCAAGGCACGAATCCTCGGCGAGACCGATGGCTTCGTCAAGGTCGTAGCCGAATCAAAGTACGACGAGGTACTCGGAGTCCACATCATCGGCCCGCATGCGACCGAGCTCCTCGCCGAATGCGTCGTCGCAATGTCACTCGAGACCACTGCCGATGAACTCGGCCGTATAATCCACGCACACCCGACGGTCTCCGAATCCATCATGGAAGCCGCAGAAGGCGTCCACGGCATGACGATTCATATGTAGAAATATTGGATTTAAGTATTCTAGCCGATCGTCTCTAAGTCAAGACTATCGGCTATTTTTTTGTTGATTTGGGTTTACATATATGTTAACTTTTGAAGGTGCGCGAAGTTATCTTCTATAAGACAATTAACGGCAGGTGTCCTGTCGAAGATTTCCTTGACACATTGACATCTAAACAGGCGAGGAAAGTGACCTGGGTCATGTCATTGGTTGAGACTCTTGAGATGGTGCCGAAACAATATTTCAAGAAACTCGGATCAACCGATGGGATCTGGGAAATACGGATTGTACTCGGAAGCGATACTTTCCGTCTACTCGGTTTTATGTATCGAGGAAATATGGTGATTCTAACTAATGGGATTGCAAAGAAATCGCAAAAGACGCCTTTATCTGAGATCGAGATTGCGGAAGAGCGAAGGAAAGATTATTTAGGGAGGTTTCAATCTAATGAGTGATCTGAAAAAGTATATCGAGAAAAGGAAAAAGAACGACAAAGCCTTTGCTGCCGACTACGAGAAAGGCTTTGATAATTTTAGAATTGGGGTATTGCTTCGACAGGCTCGCGAGGACTCTGGTATAACCCAAGAACAGGTTGCGGAAAAGTTACATACCAATAAATCAGCGATCTCACGAATCGAGAATCACTCCGAGGACATTCGACTTTCAACGCTCCGCAAATATGCAAAGGCTCTAGGTAAAGAAATTCGACTTGAAATCGCATAGCGATATGTAAGGCGAGGTGATGATGTTGCGGACAGAATTTGCGGACTGATATCCGATATGAAGTACGTTCTATTCAAATTGTGCGGAATGATTGCCGTAACTCTTCTTGTGAGGACTATCGCATTCCCTCAGGAAGCTCCGGCCGCAGCAACTGATAGTCCTTTCGCAACCGTGTTCCACCTTTTGTCTAAAAGCCCTAAAACCGAGAGAGAAAGAGAAAAAAACTGCCTTGCCAGTTCGATGATCGCCGCAGAGAAATATGATGATCTACTCGCTGTCGTGGGAATGGTCGAAGGAGAGGCTCAAATACACGACTTCGCCGGACTAGCAAATACATTGATATCCCGAGGAAGGACAAAGGAGGCTTCTGAACTTGTCTCGCTACTTTTGAAGCAAGCCAACGCAAGCTCTTATGAACTTGATATGTTGCTCCGGCCCCTTATTCGCCTGGGGCGAGATGTTGAGGCCGTTGAAGCTCTTGCGCATTTGGACGACTCAGACAGGATCGACAGCTCATTCGTATTGGCTGACATCTATCTGGAACTCGGCCGGGAGGCAGACGCTCTTGCAGCGATCAAGTCAGTTCAATATTCGGTCGAGAAATCGAAATATAACGAAGACAGAGCGGAACTCGCGTTTCATTTCGCCAAACTTGGATATGAGGACGAGTCGCTGAAATTCCTGACTGACTCATTGCGAAATTTGAGTTGGACGGCGGGTAAGCCGGAGTATTTGGAAGGTCGAATTCTTGATCGGGCCGTCGAAACCTATCGAAGACTTGGAAGGTCTACCGAAGCGACGGAATTACTCACTCGGCAGGGGGTTGTTGAAGATTCCCCGACTGAACTCGAAATCGCTCAACAGAAATACAAAGGTGGTGACATTCGATCAGCAGAGAAATTGCTCGAAACCCATTTAAAACAAACTGATCGTACCGATTCCGATCACATCTTTGGGTCACGAATCGTCGTTGATGTTTATTTAGCCAGCGGCAAAATCGATAAGGCCGAGAAATTGGCTAGGTCGTTTGCTTCAAGTATTGATCTTCAACAAGAAGCGTTGTTAAAGGTCGTCGATCATCACTTGAAGAAAGGAAGTCGCAAGAAGGCTCTGAACCTTCTTCGATTTGCGTTCGAACAAACTCGCACCATGGATACAACTGCAGACGAAGACGGACGCCTGTGGACCTCGCCGAAAATGGATCAGGAGCGGTATCACGTTGAGATCGTTAAGCGTTACACACAACTGCAAGAAGACAAGTCCGCACTAGCACTGATCGCCCTTTTTAAAAAGCCTTATTTCAAAGCAAAGATATTAGCCGAATACGTTAGCACGAGCAGGGCAAGGCTTTCCCCGAAAGCGTTGTCTCCACACCTCGAGCAGGCGGTTCTGTCTCTGCGTGAAAAACAGGTCGATATTTTTGACGAAAGAAGGTTCGATACTTATGGCGTGGTTGCGTTAGGCTTTGCTGAATTGGGAATGCACGGACGGTCAAGCGAGGTTTTTGCCGAAGCAATCTCCACTCTCGACAGCGAGATGATCGAACGCGGGACTGACAGTGGTTTGCTTTTTGGGCTCTGCAGCATTGGTGTAGAATTCGAAAAAGCCAATATTGGGTCAAGCGACAAAGTTAGATCGGCACTGAAGACCATAGTTATAAATTGGGAAAGTGACCTTTACTGACCCGCTTTGACGTCCATTTCTCTTAGGTCACTTAAAGCTTAACATTTGGTTTGTTATACTCGTTGCCTCTATGACGACAAGCAACACGTCCTTTCCTCGAAACAAGATCAAGACCCTTTTGCTTGAGAACATTTCCGACGCTGCCGTCCGGGAGTTTGGGGCCGGCGGATATACTGAGGTCCGGCGGATCAGTGGGGCGATCAGCGAGGACGAATTGATCAAAGCGATCAAAGGCGTGCATGTACTTGGTATTCGGTCGAAGACGCAGGTCACTCGAAACGTTATCGAAGCCGCCGACAAGCTGCTCGCGATCGGTGCATTTTGCATCGGCGTCAATCAGGTCGATCTTCCCGCTGCTACGGAGAAAGGCATCGCCGTCTTTAACGCACCGTACTCAAACACGCGTTCTGTTGCGGAGTTGATCATCGGTTTGTGCGTTATGCTTATCCGCAAGATCGCCGACAAAAACACGGCGGCACATCGCGGCGAATGGCTGAAGGAAGCGAAGGGCAGCTTCGAGCTTCGGGGCAAAACGCTAGGCATCATCGGCTACGGCAACATCGGCTCGCAGGTCTCCAATATGGCCGAAGCAATGGGGATGCAGGTGCTCTGCTACGACGTCGCAACCAAGCTGCCGCACGGCAACGCAAAGCAGGTGTCCGACATTAAGGAATTGCTAAAGCGTTCTCACATCGTTACGCTACACGTTCCGTCTGACGCCACGACTCATAACCTTATAAATGCCGATTCGCTCAAGCTGATGCGTCGCGGCAGTATTCTGATCAACCACAGTCGAGGCGATGTTGTTGACCTTGAGGCAGTCCGAAAGGCACTGGTCTCCGGCAGGCTCGCCGGTGCCGCCATCGATGTTTTCCCCGAAGAACCTGAGTCGACCGGCGACAGGTTCACTTGTTCGCTCCAGAATTTGCCGAATGTGATACTTACGCCGCACATCGGCGGTTCGACCGAAGAGGCACAGGCGAACATCGGTCTGGACGTAACCAGCAAACTGATTAAATACCTTGACTATGGAACCAGCGAAGGTTCGCATACCGTCCCGCCCGTTTCTCTTATTCCTCAGGCCGGTACCCATCGCATCCTGCACATTCATAAGAACATCCCCGGCGTTCTGGGCGAGATAAACTCACGCCTCTCAAAACGCAATATCAACATCACCGGACAATATCTAAATACCAATCCGGAGATCGGATACGTCATTTTAGATGTCGAATCAAAGATCTCGAAAGAAGCATTTGAGATCCTGAAGGATATAAACGGAACCATCCGGGCACGAATGGTCTATTAACATGAAAATCGTTATTCCATGTGGATCGTGGCACCATGGCGTGGCTCCGACACATCAAATGACAGTCCTGGAGTCTAGAAAGTCTGAGATCTATTTATGACGATACAGATCCCCGTAAAGGAGAGGGTAGTTCTGGCGGAGGCATGGGCCAACGTTAGCGACGAAGATCCCAACATTCGCATTCGCGACGCCGCACGAATGCTGAACGTAAGCGAAGCTCAGTTGATGGCTACCCGCATCGGAAACGGGGTGACAAGACTCCGGCCCGAATTCGTTGAGATCCTTCAACAATTTCATCGCCTCGGCCGCGTAATGGCTCTGACCCGAAACGAAGAGATCGTCCACGAACGGAAAGGCGAGTACAAGAGTGTGGAAGCTATCAAGGGCCACGGCCCGATGGGGGTCGTCGCCAACGACGATATTGATCTGCGGATATTCTTCACCCCGTGGAAGTTTGCTTTCGCGTCCATTGCCGAGGGTGCCCGCGGGACCATGCGAAGCTTTCAGTTTTTTGACTTCGCCGGGGATGCGATCCATAAGGTCTATTTGACTGATAGCAGCGTTATCGAGGAGTACGAAAACATCGTCGCGCAGTTTAGGTCGGACGATCAGGAAGCGGAGATAGCCGTTTCGCAACGCCCCGACAGACCAGTCGAAAAGCCTGACAGCGATATCGACGTCAATGGTTTTCGTGCCGCATGGGCCAGCCTCCGCGACACGCACGACTTTTTCCCGATGATGAAGAAATTTGGCGTCGAACGCGAACAGGCGTTGCGGCTTGCAGATACCGCGATGGTGACGCCGGTTGCGGCAGATTCGTTCAAGTTCATCCTTGAGAAAGCCCGGGACCGTAAACTTCCGATAATGGTGTTTGTCGGCAATCACGGAATGATCCAGATCCACACCGGTCCGGTCGAAAACGTGGTCGAGGCGCGCGGCTGGTTCAACGTCATGGACGAATCGTTCAACCTGCATATCGACCAAGATAAGATTGCCCTCGCATATGCCGTAAAGAAGCCCACGAGCGATGGCATCGTCACAAGCATCGAGTTGTTCAATGCAGATGGCGAGAACGTTGCCCTTTTCTTCGGGAAACGAAAGCCGGGCATCTCCGAAAGTGAGGATTGGCGTACTCTGGTTGCCGATCTTCTGACAAAGTAAATAAATCTAGGACAAGAGAGGCCCATGTCTGCTGAATTTTGACCGTTGGTTTGCGTGCGCTGAAGGCAGGCCTGTTGGTATAATCCCCGGAATGAAATCTGCGATCTGCATCACAATATTTTTACTAACCTCGATGGTCGTTTCGGCGCAGTGGAAAAATGTAGATGTATCTACGCCGGCAAGTCTCCGTGGCCTTTCGGTCGTAAGCGGCAAGGTCATCTGGGCCAGTGGGACAGGCGGGACGGTAATTAGAACGATCGATGGCGGAAAGAATTGGAATGTGATCGAAGTGCCGGGCGCCGAAAAGCTGGACTTTCGCGATATCGAAGCGTTTGATGCAAAAACCGCTTATATTCTCAGCATCGGCAACGGTGACGCTTCGCGGATCTATAAGACGACAGACGGCGGTAAGACCTGGAAACTGCAGTTTACCAATAAAGATGAAAAGGCATTCTATGACGCCCTTGCATGTTGGGATCGCAATAACTGTATCGCGATGAGCGATCCCATCGATGGATTCTACCGGCTGATCGTTACAAAAGATGGCGGAGCGTCGTGGACCTTCACCGGGCTTGATAAAATGCCACGTGCAAAAGACGGCGAAGCTGCATTCGCCGCCAGCGGGACGTGCCTGATCGTTAATGGCAAGAGCGATGTGTTTCTTGTTACCGGCGGTTCCGACGCTCGCGTTTTTCGCTCGAACGATCGCGGACTATCGTGGTTCGTCGCAGATACGCCGATAGTGAAAGGCACACCTGGCAGCGGCATTTTCTCCCTTGCGTTTCGGAATGCCCAGCACGGCGTTGCAGTCGGCGGAAATTACGAACGGCCGACTGACGCCGTCAATAATCTTTCTTTTACGCGTGATGGCGGTAAGACCTGGTATGACGGCGAAGGACTTTCTGGCTATCGTTCCGCCGTAACTTACATCGACGATCGAACCATGATCGCAGTCGGCACCAATGGCACAGACATTTCGTACGACCGCGGCGGAACGTGGAAGAAGATTGGCGATCAGGATCTTAATGCTGTCGCAGCAAAAGGCAAACGAAACATTTGGGCGGTTGGGCCAAAAGGCGCAGTTTTCCGATTAACAAACTAATACCTAACGCAATATGAATCACACTACACTTTTAAGGTTCGTGACCTTATCAATGGCCTTCTTTGCCGCCGTCAATATTTTGGCGCAGGAATCTAGTATTTTTTCTCCTATGTCGGACGTAGAAGCTTCTGTGAGATCCGTTCCATGTGACCAAAAATTGCGGCTTGAGGGCGTTCGAAAGCTATTCAAGGACGCCGGGGCGACCGACGACGAAATTCAGATCGAGAAGTTTGATAAGGATAAGACCTCGAACCTTGTCGTCCGCAAGAAGGGCGAGACGGACGAAACCATCGTTATCGGCGCGCACTACGACCGAACTGATAGTGGCTGCGGAGCCGTCGATAATTGGACCGGCGTTTCGATCCTTTCGCACATCTACAGATCGCTTCGGCCGCTTAATACAAAGAAGTCCTACGTCTTCGTCGCATTCGATCGAGAAGAAGTAGGCCTCATCGGCTCAAAACAAATGGTAAAAGCTATGGCGAAAGAACAGGTCGACAAAACCTGTTCGATGGTGAATTTTGATAGCTTTGGTCAAGCTCTTCCCATGGCCCTTCGAAACGCGTCGTCGCCGAAACTCGTGAAGCTTGCCGAGGAGCTTGGCACCGAGAATAAATTCAAATTCCAAGCCGTTTCGATAGAAGGGGCAAGTTCGGATTCAGCCTCCTTCAAAGATAAAAAGATCCCCGCGATAACATTGAGCGGACTCGGCGGCGATTGGATGAAGGTCCTGCACACGTCGGCAGACAAGATCGACAAGGTGAATATGGAAAGCGTTTACCTCGGCTACCGTTTCGGCCTGATCTACATTGCCAAGCTCGAAGCCGCGGCCTGCGGCGATTACAAATAGCTTAGAGCACTATCACATTTTCGCCCGACCCGATGTGAAGCCATTGGGCGGGCACTTTCTATTGTAATTCTGACATCGCATTTATCTTTGAGTCTCATAGATTCCCTGTTAAAATCGAGAAATCAAGAAATCATGGTCAAGCCGCTTCAAATTGAATTTTCTGGGCGGCACCTTCCTTTTACACCCGTTACTTTCGAAGAACTGAAATGACTAAGAAACTAAAGATCCTATTCGCATATGATGGCTCGCCATTCGCTGATGCCGCGATCGACGACTTAACCCGTGCGGGACTGCCCTCCTCTGTTGACGCTGTGGTCATGAGCATTACCGACGCCTGGGAACTGCCCGAAATTGTTGACAGTGTCACGGATTCGAGAGGTAAAGTTTCACTTGCAAACACGGAGTTGATCAAGAACCATCTCCAACATGTGATCGCCGAGACTACCGTCATGGCTGAATCCGCGGCAGCTCGCATAAGCGAGTTGTTTCCCAACTGGGAAGTAAAAACGGAAGCCATGACCGGCAAGCCAGCGTGGGAGATCTTGAAGTACTCGGATATTTGGGAACCGGATCTGATAGTAATGGGGTCGCATGGCCGCGGTTTCGTGGGACGAGCTATCCTCGGAAGCGTGTCCATGAAGGTCTTGCATGAGTCGCGTTGTTCGGTGCGAATCTCGCGCGGACGAAAGTCAACTGAGGACAAGCCGCTCCGGATCATGGTTGCGGTTGATGGATCTGAGAACTCCTATCGCTGTGTTGAAACGGTTGCTGGACGTTCGTGGCCGAAGAACGTCGAATTTCGTATCGCAACTGCGGACGACGATCCTTCTTCACGTCCGGAAACGCATCTACTAGACGCGGTCCCTGAAGGAAAAGAAGATTCGGCTGAGGCCAAGGCATGGGTCGAGCGTGTCCTCTCTCATCCATTGCGTCAAATGGAAGCGGCTGGCCTGAACGTTACTCAATCTTGCCGTTGGGGTGATGCCCGGCGGATCATCTTGGACGACGCAGAGGATTGGAAGGCTGACTGCATCTTCATCGGCGCCCGAGGTCTCAGCCGATTTAGACGCTTACTTATTGGTAGCGTTTCATCCACTGTCGCCGCACGGGCCGATTGTTCGGTAGAGGTCCTACGCGTTCCTGAGCCAGAAGCCTAACCGACCGTTCCTTCAAAAGTAGATGCCCAAAACGGAACCTCATTTTAGCGGCCTTTCCACTGAGGAGGCCCGGCTACGCCTTGAGAGGTTTGGGCCGAATTCTGTTCCGGACAAGCCAGCCAAGTCCTTGCTGGCGCGGTTTGTCGAGCAATTTCAGAGTCCACTGATTTACATACTTCTTTTCGCTCTGCTGGTCGACCTGCTTATATGGTATTTCGAGGGAGCTGACGGGATCCCGGTCGAGTCGATTGCGATCGCGGTGATTCTTCTTTTGAATTCCGGGCTGGGCATGTACCAGGAAGGAAAGTCAGAAGCGGCCCTCGCACGGTTAAAGGCAATGGCGGCTCCGCTCGCTTGGGTGATCCGTGACAAGCACCTCGTTCATCTCCCCGCGGCGGAAATCGTTCCGGGCGACGTCGTGAGGCTCGAAGCCGGTGACCGTGTGCCCGCTGACGGCGAATTGATCAGCCGCGATGGCGTCCTGGTGGACGAGTCTATCTTGACCGGCGAGTCGGTTCCGGTCGAAAAGGTATCGAAGGATGAGGTCTTTGGCGGCACGCTGCTGGTTCGCGGAAAGGGTTTTTTTGAGCTTACCCGAACAGGCTCCCAAAGCGCGACCGGCAGACTGGCAGTTATGATCGGCCAGATAGAGACAAGCAAGACTCCGCTGGAGATGCGGCTCGATGTTTTTGCTAAAAAGATCGCCAAGATAATACTTGTACTTGCGGTGTTCATAGTTATCGGCGGACTGGCTATCGAAGGCACGGAACGCCTTGGCCACGTTCTTATCTTCGCGGTCGCGCTTGCAGTCGCCGCGATTCCGGAGGGCTTGCCGGCCGTACTAACGTTGACCCTTGCACTTGGCGTAGAACGTATGGCAAAGCGAAAGGCCGTCGTTCGGCGCCTTAGCGCCGTCGAGGCGCTCGGCTCAGTGACCGTCATCGTAAGCGATAAGACCGGCACACTTACCGAAAACAAGATGTTTGTTCGCGGCATCGACGCGGCCGAACCTGACCGGGTCCTACGGGCGATGGTGTTAGCGAATGACGCAGACGAAGGCGGTGAGATAGGCGATCCGCTGGAGATCGCTCTGCTCGAATACGCTACTGAAAGTGGCTTGTCAGTAACTGATCTGCGGAACGAGTTTCCGCGACTGAGTACGCTTCCTTTCGACAGTGCTTATAAGTTTATGCGTGTCACCATCGCCGAAAGCGGTGACCACGTCAGTTATCTGAAGGGCGCACCGGAGGTTCTGCTTGAAAGAAGCCGTCTTTCTGACCACGAAAAAGTGGCTTGGCTCAACAAGGTCGATAAGTTTGCCGCAGAAGGGTTTAGGATTTTGGCTGTTGGATCAAAGCAAGGTGAAGGCGACGCTGGTATCGAATTCCTTGGGCTTATCAAGTTGTGGGATCCGCCTCGAAAAGAGGTTCCCGCCGCGATATCGAACGCGCTTCGCGCCGGGATCCGGATCGTCATGGCGACCGGCGATCATCCTACGACGGCTAAAGCGATAGCCGCCGAGATAGGCATTCCTGTCATAGGCGTTCTGATCGGTTCCGAAGTGGAAGCCCTCAACGATACTGACCTGCGGAAAAGAGCGGACGAGGTCAGTATCTTTGCACGAGTGGCGCCGGAGCATAAACTTCGACTCATTGAGGCATTAAGGGCAAACGGTGACGTCGTCGCAATGACCGGTGACGGAGTAAATGACGCGCCGGCGTTGAAGCGGGCCGATGTCGGCATCGCAATGGGTAATCGTGGTAGCGATGTCACACGCGAAGTGGCCGATCTCGTCTTAATGGATGATAATTTTGCGACGATAGTAGCCGCGATCGAGGAGGGCCGTAATATCTATGAAAACATCCAGAAGTTTGTCCGGTTTTTGTTTTCAACCAACTTCGCTCTCGTGCTTTTGGTCGTCGGGGGAGCATTTGGCTCATTCTTACTGGGACTGACCGATGAGTTTGGCGGCTTGCTTCTTCCCCTTACTGCAGTTCAATTGCTTTGGATAAACATCGTGGCTGACGGGCCGCCTGCCTTGGCTCTCGGGCTAGACAGAAATCCTGGGGTGATGAACCAGTCGCCGCGCAACCCGAAAGAACCGCTTCTTGACGGGCCGTCGATACGTTTCATCGTTTTCACGGGTTCATTCAAGGCCATAATGGGCGGCGTGTTGCTCGTTTTCTTACCGCGTTGGGGCTACAGTCTGCTCGCGACACGTACAGGCGTCTTCCTTTTTGAATCGATCGTGCAATTAGTTATGGCCTATCCCTCGCGAAAGATCTCGGTTCCGCCACGAATGAATGTACCACTGCATTTAGCAGTTTTTCTCGGAATTGTACTTCAGGTCGCGACCATATATTTCACGCCCCTCCGGACACTTCTGGGTTTAGAATTGCTCGATTTGTCAGCATTGCTCTTGATTGCAGGCTCGATCTTCCTCACCTGGGTCGCGGCTGAAGCGGTCGTTCTGGCCGAAAGGCGGCTGGGCGTAAA
Organism: Pyrinomonadales bacterium; assembly: GCA_038212935.1. Lineage (GTDB taxonomy): Bacteria > Acidobacteriota > Blastocatellia > Pyrinomonadales > Pyrinomonadaceae > OLB17. The sequence continues at coordinate 11,422 of JBBQTV010000072.1, forward strand.
CTAGTATCGAAGCATGGGCCGATCATGCGGCTAATGGCGGAAGGTTTGAACCCTATGAAAGTTAAAGATCTAATGTCGCAACCTGTAATATCGATCGAACAGCACAGTTCACTGGCTGATGCCGCCAGATTGATGCTCGACAACGGATTTGGCAGCCTGCCCGTCGTCGATGGTGATGGCCTTCTAGTCGGTCTCGTTACGGAATCGAGTTTTTCTGCGAAAAGTAAAGGCATTCCGTTTTCTACCTTCAGAGCCCCTCAGGTCCTCGGGCAATGGCTATCGGAAAAAGGTGTCGACGAAATATTCGACGCTTCCCGGCAGATTCCTGTTAATGAGATCATGGTTCGATCAGTAGTAACTATCGACGAGGAAGCGGATGTGTCATTGGCCGTAAAGCTGATGCTTGAACATGACATAAACCGAATACCGGTCGTTCGGGACGGCGTACCAGTCGGAATAATCTCCCGCCATGACCTACTCCGCATGATGATCGAAAAGCCAAATGTATTTTTCTAAGTAGCATCGTCATCGCCAGATTTAACTTGGGCTAGATGTTCGACTATCTGATCCTAATCTTCGGTATACTCGCTGCCGGTTTCGGCGGCGAATTGTTCGTCCGCGGTGCGATCGGCATGGCTAAATGGGCGCGAATCCCAGCCGGCATCATCGGAGCGACGATAGCCGCATTCGCCACTTCCAGCCCCGAGCTCGCCGTCTCCGTCAACGCTGCCCTTGAGGGAAAGCCGCAGATAGCGCTCGGCGATGCTCTTGGCAGCAACGTTGCCAACATCGCATTGATCCTCGGTATCGCTTTGATCTTCGGGCAGCTTCGAGCACCGCGTGACAGCATACGCCGAGATTTCCCTGTCGCACTCCTCGCACCGGTGTTGACCGGGATCCTGGTAATGGACGGCGAACTGTCGCGCCTAGACGGAGCGATTCTGCTTGCCGTTTTCGCATCATGGCTGGTGGCAGTGGTGTTTGAGGTTCGTAAACAGCGGAGCGCGGCCGGGGCAGTTTTAGGCGAAAGCAACCGGACCGCGATCATTCTTTCACTCGTTGGCGGCCTAACTCTCTTGATCATTGCAGGAAGGTCGATCGTCGAAGGAGCGAAGGGCATCGCGACCTCATTCGGCCTGGAAGAATTTGTGATCGGAGCGACTGTTGTTGCGATCGGAACGTCGATGCCGGAACTTGCAACGGTTATCATTTCCAGGATCCGCGGACATGAAGAAATAGGCCTCGGCACTATACTTGGCAGCAATATCTTCAACAATTTTTGGATCGTGGGGATCGCGACGCTCATCACCCCCATGACGGCACTTCCGCTTCGCGAGATAGCGATCGGCCTCGGATTCGGTGTACTTACTATTCTGCTCACCTTCCCCGGACGGGACGGCATTATCTCACGTGGCCGAGGAGCGATGTTGTTGGTCTTCTACCTCGCGTATACTGCAGTTCTCCTGTCACAATGAGTCGCAATTTACTCGCTTTTTGCTTTTGAAAACAGACTACTGTTTCGATAGTCTATTTTTTTGAGTTTTTTCAGATCCCGAATCCGACAAAGCAAAGTAACGATGGCAAAATTGATAGTTAACGAAAGACTGACAAAAACTTTCAAGGAGTTTTTCGACAGTGAAAAATCCAGTGCGGTCGTTTTGGTGGCATGCACCGTCGTATCGCTACTCCTGGCGAACATCGTCGGGCAAGCCTATCCTGATTTTTATCTCAAAACGTATCTGGGCGTTGAAGGGTTTCTTAGGCTAAGTATTGAACATTGGGTTAATGACGCCCTAATGGTCATCTTCTTTCTGCTCATCGGACTGGAACTCGAACGTGAGCTGTATCGGGGCGAACTTTCCAATTTCCGCAATGCTCTGCTCCCGATATTTGGAGCTATAGGTGGACTGGCTGTTCCGGCTCTTATCCATTTCGGCTTTAATGCCGGGACACCTTATCAAGCTGGTATCGGCATTCCGATGGCGACCGACATTGCTTTCGCAATCGGCGTATTAGCTCTCCTAGGCACACGAGTTCCTGCCTCTTTGAAGGTCTTTCTCGTGGCATTGGCAGTTATGGACGATCTGGGGGCGATTATCATCATCGCCATTTTTTATACCGCCGAGCTTTCGCTCAGCTATCTTGGCCTTGCCTTGGGTGTGTTCGGCCTGCTAATCGTGCTGAATAGGTTGCGCGTAATGTCCCTGGCGCCCTACATCATTGGCGGGCTGTTCATGTGGTTTTTTATGCTCAAGTCGGGCGTCCATGCAACGATCGCAGGTGTATTGCTGGCCTTTGCGATTCCTTTTACTTATAAACTCGAGGACGAAGGTTCACCTTCTTACCGTCTCGAACATTTCCTTCATAAGCCGGTCGCATTTTTAATCTTGCCGATCTTTGCTCTTACGAATACAGGCATCGTTATAGGCGGAGAGTGGGCGGCTGATCTCACTACGTCGAACAGCCTCGGCATCATCCTTGGCTTAGTCCTAGGCAAACCTTTTGGAATCACACTGATCGCCTTTATCGCCGTCGCGGTCGGTATTTGCCGCTTACCTCTCGACCTTAACTGGAAGCACGTTTTCGGAGCCGGCTTGCTTGGCGGGATAGGCTTTACGATGTCGATCTTTATTACCAACCTTGCATTCGTTGGCGGTGAGCCTTTGTTCGTCATTGAAACGGTCAACGCATCGAAAATGGCGATCCTTGTAGCATCCCTCACGGCCGGCACTTCAGGCTTCATTTGGCTTAAACTCCTTGGCCAGCCCAAGGTTGATGATGTCGACATGGATACGATGGACTACGCGGTCGATGCCGACGAATTAGCGGAAGAAATTAAGGCATGATCCAGCAGGGCTTCATCAGTGTTCCGTTCAAAACGGACAAACACAGCGGCCTTTCGGAGGTGAATGGCATCGCGAAATTTTCGCCGGCGGGTGTGGTTCTTGAATTTGAATCGAAATTGTTCGGGCTGATATCGGACGGCGTTAAGGAATGCCGCATTGCCGTCGGAGACATACTCGACGTAAATTTCCGGAAAGGTTTTTTCAAACGAGGTGCCAGGGTCGAGATCCGCATGACCAACTTTACCAAGCTTGTCGAACTTCCAAGCACCGACGGCAAACTTACGCTAAAACTAAAGAAAGTTGACTTCGAACGTGGAAAAGAAGCTGTCGAAGAGCTGCAGAAATATATTGCCCGATACAATGCCGAACTTCCGCCCCCGCAGACGTCAGTTGGCCAGCTATTCGGCGACGAATCCGAAGACGAAACGAAGCCCCTAGATGAGGCCCGATAGGCGGCGAGCAGTCACGTCATAATGGTTAGGTCGATCTTGGCGATCTTATGTATATCTTGCAGAAATTAAAGGAGAACTAAAATGCCAAAATTCGTGATCGAACGTGACATTCCGGGTGCCGGATCGATGTCGGCTGCCGACCTACAGGGAGCTTCGGCGAAATCGTGCAGTGTGCTCGACAAACTGGGATCGGAGATCCAGTGGATCCATAGCTACGTTACGGACGGCAAGATCTACTGCGTCTACACAGCTCCGAATGCAGAGTTGATCGAAGAACATGCGCGGGAAAGCGGCTTTCCGGCGAACCGAATTTCGGAGGTCAAAGCGATGATCGACCCAACGCGCGCCGCCTAGTCGCTTGGACCGAAACCAAACAATGTTTCCCGGCGAAAAGATGAATATGACGTGATCGTCAAAAATTCAACTTTACAAGGGGAAATTTCATGCGCGTATCACCTAAGCCGAGAATACTCGTCTGCACACTTTGCTCGCTTCTTTACCTACTTTTTACCGCCGAAACTGTAACTGCCCAGGCCAAGATCGCCAATTTCGGGTTAAAAGATCAAAACGACAAATACGTCGAGGTCAACTTTCCCAGCGACAAGCCGGTCATACTGATATTCGGAGATCGAAAGGGTTCAGAGCAAATTGACGGTTGGGTAAAGCCACTCTATCAGAAATACCAGGGCAATGTCTATATCTTCGGAGTGGCGTCTCTTTCCGGTGTTCCGAGCTATGCCCGAGGCCTGGTTCGAAGACTAATAAAGCGGCAAACGTCGGTTCCGGTATTGCTTGACTGGGGCGGAAAAGTCTCTAAATCGGTGGCTTATGAGAAAGACAAGGCATTGATACTGGTGCTGAACACGGACGGAACTGTGATCGCTCGTGACACCGGTGCCGCCGATGGGCCGAAATTGAGCAAGATCTATACGCGAATGGACAAAGCTCTCTGACACGATGCAACTCCATATCCTTATGCGATAATCTTGAGAATTCGATCGAGGTTACCGCTACTTCGGGTATGCAGCACTTACAACCCATCGGCAAACTGATACGCGTTCACACCGTATCCG
>JBBQTV010000073.1:0-15542 GCA_038212935.1 Pyrinomonadales bacterium
CGGCGATCTTCATATCGACGAACACCACACGATCGAGGACGTTGCAATAACGCTGGGCGAAGCATTCGCGGACGCCCTCGGCGACAAACGCGGTATCGAACGCTACGGCTTCTGCCTTCCGATGGATGACTGTCTTGCTCAGGTCGCGATCGATTTCGGCGGGCGTAGCTGGACTGAATGGAATGCTGAATTCAAACGCGAAAAGATCGGCGAGATGCCGACCGAGATGTTCTTTCACTTCTTTAAGTCTTTTGCAGACGGGGCACGATGCAATCTAAATATCAAGGCCGAGGGCTCGATCGAGCACCACAAGATCGAGGCTATATTTAAGGCATTTGCAAAGTCGATCAAAATGGCGATCAGGCGTGAGGGCTCGGACCTCCCGACAACAAAAGGAGTACTGTGAAGGTCGCTATCGTAAAGTACAACTCCGGCAACACTGCTTCGGTTGCGAATGCTCTTCGGCGATTGGGTATCGATCCGTTCATTACCGACAATGACGCAGACCTTCGCGAAGCGGATAAGGTCATTTTTCCGGGTGTGGGCGAAGCTTCGACAGCGATGGCTTATCTCAAAACCCGCGGACTCGATGAGACGATCCGTTCACTTCAGCAGCCGGTGCTTGGCGTTTGCCTTGGTATGCAGCTGCTGTGCGAAAGCTCCGAAGAAAATGCGACCGAATGTCTGGGCATTGTCCCGCTCCGGGTACGGCGTTTTCGGCAAAACGGACTAAAAGTACCCCACATGGGCTGGAATACGGTCAGCGACCTTCACTCGAAATTGTTTGATGGGATCGATGAAGAGGCATTTTTTTACTTTGTTCACGGATATTATGTTGAACCCGGCAACGTGACTACAGCGCGAAGTGAATACGGCATTGGTTTTAGCTCTGCGCTTCAATTCAATAACTATTACGCCGTTCAGTTTCACCCGGAGAAGTCGGGTAGGGCCGGCGAACGTTTGTTGCAGAATTTTATAAATTTATGATCGAAATAATTCCGGCCATCGACATAATCGGGGGCAAATGCGTCCGCTTGACCGAAGGCGATTTCATGTCGATAAAGATCTATGATCACAGCCCCATCGAAATGGCTCAGAGATTTGCCGACGCTGGATTTCGACGGTTGCACATCGTGGATCTTGACGGTGCAAAGGTCGGCAGTCCAGCAAATCTGACCGTTCTTGAGCTGATCGCGTCGGCGACCGATCTTGTCATCGACTTTGGAGGTGGGATCAAGACCGACGAAGACATCGCGGCCGTTTTCGACGCGGGCGCGGCAATGGCGAGCATCGGAAGTATCGCCGTCCGATCACCCCTAAAGCTCAAAGACTGGATCGCAAAATTCGGCAGCGAAACGCTCTTGCTCGGCGCGGATGCAAGAGGTGGAAACGTTGCGATCGACGGCTGGCAGACTGATACCGAACAAAATGTCGTCGAATTTCTTCGCGATTGGACGGAGGAAGGTGTGCGACAAGCGTTCGTTACCGACATCTCTAAAGACGGCGTGCTCTCGGGCCCGGGCATTGAGCTTTATAGCGATATTCTTGCCGCGCTTCCAAAACTTGATCTGATCGCCAGCGGCGGTGTTGCATCCCTCAATGATATCGATGAACTCGAACATATCGGCTGCGGCGGCGTCATCATCGGAAAGGCTATTTACGAAGGCAGAATCAGCCTGGAGGAACTTTCGCGGTATGTTGGCTAAACGAATAATTCCATGTCTCGACGTGAGAGACGGCCGCACCGTGAAGGGGGTCAACTTCGTCGGGCTGCGCGACGCTGGCGATCCGGTCGAACTTGCGGCACGTTACAGTGCCGAGGGAGCTGACGAACTCGTTTTTCTGGACATAACCGCGACCAACGAAAAACGCAAGACACTGACCGATCTCGTTCGACTCGCCGGAGCGAGGATCAATATTCCCTTTACGGTCGGCGGCGGTATATCTGAGGTGGATGATATTGCTGCCTTGCTCGACGCCGGTGCGGATAAAGTATCGATCAACTCCGCGGCCGTGAAGGATCCGGGGTTGATCGAAACGGCAGCGAAGAACTTCGGCTCACAGTGCATCGTACTGGCAGTCGATGCGAAGAATACCGACCGCGGTTGGCGAGTGTTTCTCAATGGCGGCCGGGTGGCGACGGACATCGACGCGATCGATTGGGCCCGACGATGTGAATCTCTCGGTGCCGGCGAGATCCTTTTGACATCGATGAACGCCGACGGAACAAAGGCGGGATTTGAAAATGGCCTCACGCGTGAGATCTCGTCGACGGTTGGTATACCTGTAATTGCGTCGGGCGGCGCCGGTACGATGGAAGATTTCGCCGATGTTTTTGTTCGCGGCCATGCAGATGCCGCTCTGGCCGCCAGCGTCTTTCATTTTGGCGAGATCTCCGTTCCTGAGTTGAAAGCGTTCCTGAGAATGCGAGGCATCGAAGTGCGAATATGAATCTCAACTTTGAAAAGTATACGGACGGACTGATGCCAGCTATCGTACAGGATTCCTCAACCGGTCGCGTTCTGATGCTCGGATTTATGAATTCTGAAGCATTGGCGACAACGCGTGAAACCGGGAATGTCACTTTCTTTTCCCGAACAAGACAGAAGCTCTGGACAAAAGGCGAGACAAGCGGGAACTTCCTCGAATTGGTTTCGATCACGCCCGATTGCGATAACGATACACTACTTATCAGGGCGATCCCGACAGGAGCGGTATGCCACACAGGCGCCGAAACGTGCTTTAACGGATCGGAGGATTCCCCGGCCGGCGACATCGCTTTCTTGTCGCAACTCGAACAAGTGATCGAAAGCCGGCGATCCGGTGCGGAGCCCAATTCTTACGTCGCGTCCCTTTTCGCGAAAGGCGTAAACAAGATCGCACAGAAGGTGGGCGAAGAAGCCGTAGAAGTTGTGATCGCGGCTAAGGACGATAATGCAGAAGCGTTTCGGAACGAAGCGGCCGATCTGCTCTTTCACTATTTGATACTGCTTAACGAGAAAGGAATTTCGCTCTCAGACGTCGCTGGAACTTTGGCCGAAAGACACAAGGCGAACTCACACTAAGGAACCGCTGATGCCTCGGGAACAGGGCGTTCGCCGAGATGACCAAACTCGGTTACGAGAGCTCGTCCGTCTGAACTCCGAATGAAATACCACGTTCCGGCCGATGGACGGTAAACTCCGATATCCGCCCGTCCGTCTCCGTCGATGTCAGCCCTGAGCGGAATGTCGCCCGCTGAACCAAATTCTGCCGCTGAGAACCCTTCGGTCGACCCTAAGATATACCAGATCCCAGTACTCGGACGGTAAACGACACTGTCTGTGCGGCCGTCGCCATCAAAGTCTGCCGCAACGGGCCGGTCGCCGGAAAACCCGAATTGAGTGAATGTAACTCCGCCGCCGTCGCCGCTCCGCAGAATATACCAAATACCATCGGACGGCCGAAAAACAGCAATGTCGGATTTCCCGTCGCCGTCAAAATCACCGGGAACCGGAATGTCTCCGGACAGCCCGAATCGTACTATCGAAATCTGCCCATCACTACTTCGAAACACATACCACACACCCGAATCCGGACGAAACACCGCGACATCGGCGTTCCCGTCGCCATCAAAATCCGCTGCAGTCGGAACGTCACCCGCACGTCCGAATTGGAAGATCGTTACGGCTCCGTCGCCGCTTCTCAAGATGTACCAAGTTCCGGTCGAAGGACGAAATACGGCAATGTCTGCCTTCCCATCGCCATCGAAATCTGCGGCGGTCGAGATATCACCCGGCGAACCAAAGAAAACATTTCGTACCTGATCTGAGCTGCTTTCGAGAATACGGAAGTCTGGCAGGTCAGAAGTGTCGTTGAAAGAATAGAGAGCGAGATCCGTCCGGCCATCGCCGTCAAAATCGAACGGCGCCGATGAAGCCGTCGCCGGTTCGCATTCGCAGGAATATCCGTCGGCAACCACGAGGTCGTCGATGTAAATACCTTCCCGAAAGCCGCCGATGTCGGTGCCGACACGCCACCGTAGGCGGACGTCCTGACCTGCCGCCGATGCTGGAAGTTTTGCGGCCGAGTCTATCCATTCGGACGTCTGGTTGATGCCGCTTCGGCCCGACCAACCGAGTCGGCCTGCCAACGGATTCTGGCAGCATCCGTCGATCGTTCCGTCGTAGCCGCCCGTCAAGAAGCTACCGCCTGCGGTCAGAATGTCTTGCCATTCGCCGTCACCGACGCTGATCTCCATAACCGCGCCGTCATAGAGACGGTTACGGAGGAACGTTGTTTCCAGGGCATACCAAAGCCGGAAGCGAATCTCCGCTGCTGGTCTATCAATCGAAAACGAAGGGGACGTCACCTCGTTAACTCCGCGTTGCAGCGGAGCCGGCGAAAACAGAGCGTTCGGTTTCGTTTGACTGCGTTGCGAAGACGTTCGCCACAGCTGATGCTCCTCACTCGCCGAGGTCGTCCACCCGGCCGGCAGCGCGGACGCGCTTACCGAATCGAAATTCTCGCTAAACGCCACGCTTTCGAGGCCGATGCGCAGCGGCACCGTGATCTCGCCCAGCGACTCGTCGCCGTCGGACAATGCTATCGTCGGTCTAAATTGCGAACCGCACTCAGCGCCGGAGATTAGCGAGAATGTAAACGATCTCGTCACCGATTCACCAATTTCTACTGGCCCGAAAACCTGCGCAGGCCCGGGATCTATCACAACGTCGTCCGCCACAAGCGTTCCGGTCAAAGCTCCGGCGTTCCTCGCTCCATCGTTCCTCACGGTAAGGCTCAAAGTCAAAGATTCGCCGGGTTGCGGCGATGGATTGAGCGGGCAGCTCTCCTTAACGATCTCAGAGGCTTCGACCACGAGCACCGGTACTGGAACAAGTGCAAAATTGGCCGTCAATATTTCACCGTTGACGACATTCACGGTCACTGTCTGGGTTCGATATCCGCTCGCCCGAGCAACGATTTCATAAGAATCCGGAAGCACCATCATGTTTCCGTAACTGCCCGAGGTGTTCGTCGTGCGGCGAAACTGATCTGCGGTCAGGACCGCGTTCGCGATCGGCGCACCGGTCGAGGCGTCCGTCACTATGCCCGTGATACCGGCCCGAGGTGCCGAAAGGCATTCGTCAAACTTGAACTTCCCGATCCGGGTCAGCCAACCGAGATCGCTGAATTCCTGGCTTTCCAAAGTGTAGTACGGGTTTGTAAACCAGAAAGTGCAGTCGTCTACTGGATCGGGAGTCATCGCGCTGTATTCGCCCCATCGAAATCCGAACGCCTTCTGCACACCCGTTCCATCGACCAGTGTCGCCTCATCCCTCAAGGTGTTCGTTGCGTCATTCACAGTTCGGCCCGTGTAGTAGATCGAAGGCTTCTTCTCGCTACTCACGAAGTTGTAATGAATCGCTAAATTCCCTTGATGATCAAGCGCTGCCGAGCTGATCCATCGCGACGACGTGGCGTCCCCGACGGTCCCCTGAAAAGCCGGGCCGAAAGCTCCACCCGAACGGCGAAACTCATAGACTCGAACACCGGCCTGATATGGAAGATCGTTGGGTGATGTGCGAACCGTTTTAGTGACTACCAGCGACTCATGGGAACCGAAATTTCGGTAGGAGAGCCGATGACTTAATCTGTCGCTTTGCGAATCCAGAAATTCGCCGGGCGGCGGCTGGGCGATGTCCGCACGGCCCTCGGGGCTTGTCGGATCAAACGCTTCGACCGGGATCGGGCTTTCCGGAAGCTCAACAAATGTCGTTGCTGCCGGATCGTCGAAATTGGGCGAGAACTCGAAGAGCCTGATAGTATCTGCGGCGTCGCCATATTCTGTTGCCGTGTAGCTTGCCAAGATCGCTGGTGCACCGGTCGACGGCTGCCGCAAACCGTCAATGTCCGCGGGCAACATGCCCTTTCGTCGGGGTTGGACCGGAACGGGTACGTTTGTGTAGACATATCGCGCCGTCGGTTCACCTGCTAGAAGCTTTTCGCGTTCAAACGCAAACACTCCCGCTCCGACATAATCTGAGCCAAGAAATTCGTCGGTAGTCATGTAATACGCATCGCACCACAACCCGAACTTCGGAAAGTCATTTATCTTGACATTCGGCATCGCGAATTCGTAAAGATAGTATTCTCCCGTCGCATCCCCCGTCTTAGAGATAGCCACCATCTGGCGAAAAGGAGGAAAGGCCGAACAAACCTGACTGATCAGCCATCGATCCGCAAATTGATCATATATGACATTTGGTAGGCCATCGATGCGTGTTGAACAAACGGTACCCAGCGGCTCGAAAAGACTCCTGAAGGTCAACGCCGGTGAAACCGCACTTCCATCCTTGCCAAAAACCTGAAACAGCGAATTGACGACCTGAACGTAGTGCTCCGAACCGACCGCACCGACCATATCCGGCGGGATAATTAAAAGGGAATAGATATCGGCGTTGTCACGATTCGAGATCCCGTCGAACGAGAGCTCAGGCGGCGGCATCGGTGCACCGTTCGAGAACGAAACGGGAGGTGTTTCTGTCACGGGAGAAACCTGAAAGAAATGTGGGCCAGTGGTGTTGGTAAAGAGGTTCTCAAAGCCGCGGAAGACTCGTCGTGCTCGAAGTCCCGATGACTTCTTCGACGGCAAAGGTTTTCCCTGGGCAAATGCTACCGCTCGCGAAACTTTGATAGTGCCCTGATCACAGATCACCGGCGAGTTCGCCGTTATCACCAATATCAGGAACAGAATCACAGATCGCATTCGAAGCCACCTATACTTCTAATAATATTATAACTTCCGCCCTTCGCCTTGCATCATCGAGAAATGCCTCAATTGCCGACGAAATTCGTTCCTCCGTGACGGTTACACGTATTTCCTCCCTCTTTTCATCAAGCGTCGGCATCAGCAGGCCCGGATAGCGCCTACGAAAGTCAGGGACGAAAAAGTCGCGATAGTAATTTGTAACGTCTTCGGGAGTTACAACGATGAAAGAGCGAAAGCGGAAATCGAGATATTTATCGATCGAAATTCGCTGTGAAATGATCTCCTCAAAATTGTCATCTTGAACCGATGAGAAGCCCACCGCCCGCAATCGCCGTTCGAACTCGGAAGTCGACGGAAAATACGCTAGGATCTCGGCGATCTTAGCAGCTATCTCGGCTTCAGTCGGTGGGTTACTTGGCAAGCGGAGCGATTCAAGCGCGAGTAAACGTTGGTCGATCTGCAGGTTCAATGCACGATTTAGCTCTTCAGAACTTGGACTTTCAACATTTGCCGTAGGCTGAAGAGCCAATTGCCATCTAAGATCAGAAAGCGTTATTAACTCTGTACGAACGCCATCGCTGACTGTCGCAACAGACTTATCTACCAATATCTGACCAGATGCATTGGCCGCGAGAAACATCGAAACTCCCGCCAAGATGGCCACCGCAAACCACGGACCTGAAGCGAATTTCCTTTTATTTGCGAGAAATCTCATTTAAGTCGTACAAACCAATATGGAGTCACGTGTTTAATCGTTGACAAAATGGTTTAAAAGTCTTCTAATAGCTTTGGGTTACGAAACCTCAGTTTCGATTGCACCGATACCCGCCTCTCCACAGCGTTCAGCTGTAAAACCATACTCAGCGACCCTTTTATCATAGAATGCCGATTCCCTCTCAAGCAAACCGTATCTCCGTGTTACCGCCGGGCCACGCCTCACTTGATGGTACCTCAGCCGAACTGCGATTTATCTCGGAACTCGGCCGGAGCCTACTTTTTACGGTACATCCGAAAAAAGTAGCCGCTCGCGTTGCCGATGCTCTGCAGACTGGCGTCGGGGCAAAAGGCTGTCTTTTCGCTGCCGAACTTGAGAACATTGGCGTAGTAAGCTGCGCATTTGATGCTAAAGGTGAGGTCCTCGCCAACTTTTTTAATCGTCAACGATTCGAAAAATGGCTGCAATTTATGCCCCCGCAGATCGGCCACGTTGTTGACAACCCCGACAACTTCATTCTTACAGGAACTGATCATGTGGTGGAATACGTCTCGCCGCTGCATATTAACGGTGACATCCGGGGTGCTATCGCGGTTGGATTTGCCGAGCGCGACGATCTTACCGATGCGAAAGCACGGCTTATCGAGGCGGCTACACAAATGGCCGCAATGAGCGTAAACCTCTCAGCTCATTACGAAGCCGCGATCCATTCATCGATCAATCAGGCTAAAGAAGAACATCGCCGCTTCACCGAGTCCGTACTCGACGCCTTGCCTGTTTCTATCTACGTTGTTGATCGTGACTACCGCATTGTAACTTGGAACCGCCACCGAGAGATCGGGATGCAAGGCATTCCGCGCGATTCTGCCCTTGGTAGGAACGTCTTTAACGTGCTCGCCCGATATCCCGAGGGGCGCGTTCGTCAGGAGTTCGAACGGGCATTCCGAACAGGCGAGATCGAGCGAATTGAACAGCAGACGGCCGACGAGGACGGTTCGACACGTCACTGGATGGTGAGCAAAGTTCCGATGCGCGACCCGGAGACCGGCGAGGTGACACATGTGATAACAGTTGGAGAGGACGTCACGATGCGTGTCGAGGCCATCCACGCTGTCGGAAGGGCGGAAAAACTTGCAGCGGTTGGCCGGTTAGCCGCTGGCGTCGTACATGAAATAAACAATCCATTGGCGACGATAGCTGCGTGTGCCGAAGCTCTCGAACATCGGGTCGAAGAGGGCGCTTTCGCCGATTGCGAAGCCATAGAGGACCTGGGAGAATATTTAGGGCTGATCAAAAGTGAAGCATTTCGCTGTAAATCGATCACGACGGGCCTACTGGATTTTAGCCGGATCCGAACCGGTGACAGAAACCCTGTCGATCTAGGTGAAATTCTTCGTTCGTCGGCAAATCTTGTCTCACATCAGAACCGAGGCGAAAACATCAGTATTAGGGTAGAGACAGCCCCCGACCTTCCTCTAGTTCCCGCCGACGGTGGCCAGATACAGCAAGCGATCATCGCGCTGGCGACCAATGCGATCGATGCAATGCCCGATGGAGGCGAACTGACGCTGCGTGCAAGCAGCGAAGGCAACCGAATTGCGATCGAAGTCGAAGATACGGGTGTTGGCATTCGCACAGAAGACATGTCGAAGATCTTTGAACCGTTTTTTACCACCAAGGAAGTAGGGAAGGGCACTGGCCTTGGACTTGCGGTTTGCTACGGGATCATCACCGACCATGGCGGCCGAGTGAGCGTCCGCTCAAACATCGGACGTGGGACCACGTTTACCATCTTGCTACCCGTGACCAAACAATGATCTCCCCTCGGATCAAGCGATCGCCAGACGATCGCCCTCGCAGTACTTCCCACCAAGAAACGTTATGGCAAAGCTACTAGTAGTCGACGACGAAAAAAATTTACGGCTTGTTGTGCAGAAAGAGATGAGTCGTCTCGGACACGATGTCGAGACCGCCGGCGACGGCGAATCGGCTTGGGAACTGATCGAGGCCAGGGATTTTGATGTCCTGCTCTGCGACATCAATATGCCACGGTTGGATGGAATGGGGCTGCTCAAACGAATAAAGGAAAAATGCCCTAATCCACCTGAGATCATCATGTTGACGGGCCAAGGAACCGTCGAGACGGCGATCACAGCCATGAAGCTCGGCTCATACGACTATCTCACAAAGCCATATCGGATCGGCGAACTTACTGCTCTAGTTAAACAGGCAAACGAAAAGAAGCAGCTGCGCAATGACAATCTTCGACTTCGAGCTCAGATCGAGCGAACAAACGGCACAATGCCGGAGATCATAGCGAAATCGCCACAGATGAAAGAGGTTCTTCGCCTAGTGCGTCGCGTCGCTCCGTCCGACACTTCTGTTTTGATAACCGGCGAATCAGGAACCGGCAAAGAGCTGATCGCCCAGGCAATACATCGCCTAAGCAATCGAGCCGATAAGCCTTTCATCGATCTGAATTGCGCCGCACTGCAAGACACTTTGCTCGAATCCGAACTATTCGGCTACGAAGCCGGGGCCTTCTCCGGCGCAAGAACACGAAAGCTTGGCTTGTTCGAACTGGCCGATGGCGGCACATTATTTCTGGACGAAATAATGGAGATGCCGGCTCAGCTACAGTCTAAACTGCTTCGAGCCTTAGAGACACGCACGTTCTTCCGGGTTGGGGGATTAAAGAAGGTTGAAGTTGATGTCCGACTTGTTGCAGCAACGAATCGCGAGCCACAGCAGGCGATCGCCGACGGCACGTTCCGCTCGGATCTGATGTATCGCATTAATAGTTTTGAGATCAACATTGCTCCCCTAAGGGAACGCCACGAGGACATTGAACCGCTTGCCCATCACCTTCTTCATACCGTAGCGGGTCCGACTGCTCCCACACTAACTCAACCAGTCATAGACGCGATGACGGAGTTTGCGTGGAGCGGCAACGTTCGTCAGATGCGCAATTGCCTTGAGCGGGCGGTTCTGCTGACCGATAATGGCAAAATAACCTTACGGGAACTTCCCCCTGAAATACTTCATCGCCGAGAAAGTTCTACAGTGTCCGTGAACTACACCGCCGCCGAACAGAACGGTACCGGGAGTTTTCGAAATCCGACAACCGTGAACCTCCGGGAATCGGAACGTCAGCAGATCGTCAACGCCCTCGAGCGAACGGGATGGCACCGAGGCAAGACAGCTGAACTTCTCGGCATCTCGCCCTCGACACTTTACCGACGACTTCGCGAATACGAACTATGATCGTGGCCGTCAGCTGGCAAACACCGAATCAAGGAACATCATCAGTCCGAAGCCAATAAAAAGACTAAGTGTCGCTCCGTTCTCGAACCCCGGACGATGAGTTTCTGGTATAATCTCGTCGCTAACAATGAACAGCATCGCGCCAGCGGCGAAGGCCAAGCCCCATGGCAAAATTTCGCCAGAAATCAATAACACCGATGCCCCGAATACTCCGCCTGCCACCTCGATCAGACCGGTCAGGGCGGTTACTCCTATTGCGTAGCGCGTCGAATAACCTTGTGACTGCAACGCGATCGCGACAGAAAGCCCCTCCGGAATGTTCTGCAGTCCGATGCCTAGGGTGGCCCCAAAACCCGTACCAAACTCTCCCGTGGCATTTGCAACCCCCACGGCTAAACCTTCGGGGAAGTTGTGGATCGCGATCGCAATGACAAATAGCCAGATCTTACGGAGCCGAACGCCACCAGCTACACCTTCATGACCCTTCTCGAAGTGTTGGTGGGGTAGAAGTTCATTCACCGCCCAAAGCACAAAACCACCAAGAAAAAGAAAAGCAATGGCCAACGAAACGGCACTAAGGGTCGTTGCTCCCCGCTCTTTTGCCTTCTCGATGCTGGGTAGAAGGAGTGAAAAAATAGTAGCGGCGAGCATAACCCCAGCCGCGAAGCTTAACAGATTATTATTCAGCTTTTCGTTGAGCCTTCGAAGGAACAATGCCGGAAGCGCTCCGAACGCGGTCGCGCCGAAACCGGCGATCGCCGTTGCGATAAAGGCATTGAGGATAGTATTGGAATCGAACGGCATTGCTTGAGCATCGATACATCGATTCTACAACAATTTCTCCACCGTGCCCTTGGCTTCGGGAGCTTTCACGGCCTCTACTCGGAATTCAACAGCGTGCTCGGGGATCACATGCGGTACGACGATCCAGTAGTCATATTGGCTCAGGGCAGCACATGTCGATCCCTCTGGATCGTTAAAGTTTACCGTTATCGATGCTCTTGAATTTACGATGTCATATTCAAACTTTGAGGACAATCCTGGCGGCCGGCGACAATACCCCGAATTTACGTTTATCCCAACCAACATCTCGGTAGCAAAATTGATTTCCAACGATTCCGACAAAGATAAGCAGCGATCGCGAGCTCGGTCTTTCCTGATAGCGTCTGACAGTTCATCACGGCTTCGGATAACGCGGCTATCAGGGCCGATCAGTTGAACACAACCTTCTAAGTAAAGCTCGCGAAAAGTCGATGCAGATCGGCCTGTTGGAACTTGAGCCGAAACGAAGAGAGCCAGAGATGTGACGAAAATCAATAACAGTGGATCAAGTTTATTTAACATAGCACCTGTCACTACTTCCGGACGAACAAATAGCGCCTCTCGGATAGTGGCATCAACTCTTGAACGAATTTTACTCGGTTCGCTTGCAGTTCTGCTGCGAGATTCTCTCCGCCGAAAAACAACAGTCCGCGATCGCCGGACCACTTCAGAAGCCGAGGCAGCTTCTTAGTGAACTTATCTAGAGCCCGGCAGGTTACAAACCGAGCTTCACCCGCTTCCGTCTCTTCGAACTGCTTATTTATGAGCCGAACGCGGCCGGTTAGCCCCAGTCGGTCGATTGATTCCTCGAGAAACTTCACCTTTTTCTCTTTTGATTCGATCAAAATAGCGTTAAGTCCTTCTCGCACCAACAGGCACGGCAGCGAGGGGAGCCCTGCACCGGTTCCGATGTCGGCAACCGTCGCTTTAATTGGGAGATGCTTGAGTAACGAGAGCGATTCAAGAACGTGTCGGACTGCAAACTCCTTATCTGAACATGGCCCGACCAAATGGAGAATCGGATTGTGCTCGAGTATCAACGAATGTAACGCCTCAAGCCGCGTGATTTGTTCATCGTACAGGTCAAGGCCAAAGGCTGATTGTTCGGCAAGAAGGGCTGATGTGAAGTCGGTTTGTTTCATTCCCATGACGTCCTCGGGCCCCAGTTATTTCTTTCGGCCCAAAGCGGCCTTCTCGTAAAGATCGAGCAAAGGTTGGCTGCTTATACCATGAACTAGAATGCTAATGGCGACGACCGAGAGAACGATCCCGACGACCTCGGCGATATTATCATTAAGGCCATGGGTCAGCGAATAGCTGAGGTAATAGAGGCTGCCGATGCCACGAATACCGAACCAGGCCATCATGGCACGTTGAACTGGCTTGGTGGGAGTCTTCTGCAGAAATACGAGCACGGCGATTGGACGGATCAAAAAGAAAAGTGCGAAACCGAGCGGCACCGCTCGCCAATCCCAATATGCCGCCAGGCATACACCCACGAGGATAACCATCAATACTTCCATTAACCGTTCCGCCGTATCACCAAACGAGATGATCTCCGAGACTACGAGTCCGCCAGCAGTTGTCGGATGTCCTTTGGCTTCTTCATCGACGTCAGCATCAACGATCTTTTCGGCAGGCATGTCATCGCCGGTTCCGCTGTTTTCTACTTTTCCACTCTTGTGTAAGGTTAACTCATCAATTGGGTTTTCACGTGAGGTCCTGACTTCAGCGTGCCTAAACCCTATGCCTGCCGCAAATGCGGCCAGGAATCCCCACGCTCCGACTGTCTCCGCACCAACATATGCTAACGCGATGAGTGCCAAACACAGGAAATCATTCGGAGCTGCCGAGTCTTGATGGCGGCTTCGCAACCAGATCGCTACTCTGCCAATTCCTATACCAAGATAATAACCGATCAATAACCCGGCCGGGACTGCCCATACAAGTCTATGAAGAGCCCATTCGCCGACCCAATCGCCGACCCGGTCGTACTCAAGCCACGTTAGAGCAAAAACAACAAAAGGAAATGCCGCACCGTCATTGAAGCCTGCTTCGCCCGAGAGGCCGTACCGCATTCGGTCTTTGTCCGCCGCATCATTCACCGAAACCGTACTTGCCAGCACTGGATCCGTCGGAGCGAGAAGAGCGCCGAGAAGGAATGAGATCGGCCAGCTGAACCCAAAACCAAAATGTGAGAAAGCCGCAACACCGCAGATTGATGCAATCATCACCGGGCCGGCAAGACGGTAGGCGGCCGACCACGCAGCGTGTCTGAGCGGCAGACGCAACTTCAGCCCGCCGACAAAGAGCGAGACGATCACCGCGATCTCGGTAAGATGTTCGAACCATTCCCGCCATTCAACGATATTGATCTCAACTAATCCAAGCCCCATCGGACTGATGAGAACACCAACCGCCAGATAGATCGCAGAAGTCGTTATCGGTAGGCTGCGCAAATAGGCCGACGACAATGCTATTAAAAGCAGCAGCACGCCGATCATTGCCATCCATGCTTGGAAACTCATAGTTTCGATATTACGCAATACCGCTTCGGAATGCCGCGACTATAGTACACAAAGTAGCAAAGCCTCCACAGTGATGAAGGGCCAAAAAGTGAGGACACGAAGAACCAAACCCCAACTGCCTCGCGGCGAGGGGACTTTTAAGGCATGACCGTCTATAAGTTCTGCGTTGTACGTACGATCCGTAAAGTAAACCAATTATTAACTGGATAACGAAGCGGAATCTCGACCCAAAAGGCAAATTCACGTCAGATTTAATAGAGTTGGGGTATATATTCATCCTGTCCCTCACCGATGAGCTTGCGATACAGGACGTGAATCCGTATTCAGCCTTTATTTTTATTGAGATTGCAAATAACACCTATACTGGGGCGTTTCTCACAGAAACCCAGAACATAAGTGTTCATTTCCAGCAATGCGAAAAGTTGGTCAAGGCAGTACCGGTGCTTACGTTAGGTCGTCCGCACGAATTTGGCAAAATGAAAGAAGTCATCGGACTGATCACGAGCTACGTTTCGGCACTCCCCGAGTGAACCAGCTTTCGATCCATCTCATATGACCAGTCGATTCATTTTGCCAGCACCATATGAAACCTCGAATGAGCGTTCTAAAGTTGATATGCGGCGCGATTCCGTACTGAACAGTTCAGATGGTGGTTCTTACGCACGTGCGATGCCTGGTCAGCCTAATAGCATATCTTACCAATCACCGATCAACGCTTTGTAACCTCAATTGGCTAGTTCTCCGTACTATATTTGTTTCTCCGTCCGGAACCCTTTACGAGGCATTATACTCGGCAACGGATTTATTGAGTCGGGAACTCAAAAGGATCTTTTATCAGGTGAGCGCTATCGCGCGCAATTGGATGAGCAAACCCCTAGCGCCGATCGTATCGACCGGTAACCGCTTGGCTACTCAGTTAATCGGAGCAACAGAGCATAGGGCAACCCTAGATCGGGCGGGTCGACGATAATAATTGGTGCGGACGAGAAGAATCGAACTTCCACTCTCTTGCGAGAACAGGCTTCTGAGACCTGCGCGTCTACCAGTTCCGCCACGTCCGCATTTTGGGCGAACTCTGATGATACGAATTCGACGCCGGAAATTCAAGAATCTCATTGGCTTTTGTTATTATTGTCACAGTGCCGAACAATATAAAGGAAAACCTCAAACAGGTCCGCCGACGGATAACGGTGGCCGCGAAAAAGTCCGGACGCAGTTCGGATGGGATAAAGCTTGTTGCGGTCAGTAAAACGCATTCGGCGAAGCTGATCCAGCAGGCGATCGATGCGGGGGTTACGATACTGGGCGAGAACAAGGTTCAGGAAGCTGAAGACAAGGTGCTTGAGACAGGCCGGGATGGATTCGAATGGCACCTCATCGGCCACTTGCAGAAGAATAAAGTTCGCAAGGCCGTTCAGATGTTTGACGTAATACATACGCTTGACTCGCCGGAACTTGCCCA
>JBBQTV010000074.1:0-15476 GCA_038212935.1 Pyrinomonadales bacterium
GTTGTACACAGGGCGAAAAGTTCGCAATGACACAGCAATGACGGGCGAAATAACGCTTTCGGGGCTGGTTTTTCCGGTTGGCGGCGTTAAGGAAAAAGTGCTTGCGGCGCATCGTGCGGGTATTCGGCGGATCATATTGCCGGCGCAGAATGAGGCAGACATCGAGGAGATCCCGGAAGACGTTCGGAAGGAATTAGAGGTGATACCGGCGACGCGCGTCAGCGATGTTTTGAAAGCCGCTCTCGAACCTGATCCGGCGGAATCCGACACGAAGGAGTACACATTTCAACCGCCGGACGTTAAACCGACTGAGGCGCCGACGGACCGCTTGATCGCAAAAAATCCGGACGATCGAGGCTAGAATTCGTGCATTTTCGAGCACTTTACAGGATCCACGGATAGAGTGTGGCTTTTGGACGGATCGAGCGCGGTCGCGGCGAGCAACCACGCGGATCGAGTCGCCTCTGAGGCGGTCCGTTCGGCAAATCCGGCGGCGCGAATGCGACCACAGGTGCCGAATAGCCTGCCGACCCCTACCCTGGGCGGAACGTCCTAGCTGAGGTATAGCCTTCAAAAAAGCGGCTAAACGATCTTTCCAACAAGTCACTTCAGCCATCTTTCTCCAAAGCACGTCAGACGGCTTCCGACAAAGCACCTCGGCAATCCGCTGATCTGCAAGCCTGACCAACCGCTCATCGGGCATTCAACTAGCGGCCGAACCTTTCACCGCTAACGAAATCGATTCTTTCATTTGAGTTTCATCCAGATGCGCTTACACCCACTTTCCAAGCGCAACAATGCGTCCATTTCATTCCAATCGCCGCAACCCACCCGATCCGCGCCAATCCACATTCCAAATTCGCACGATCAATGCGAATCTCTCCCTCGTATGATGAACGATCGAGTCTGTTGTGAAAAGCTGCTTCTTGTTCCCCTGATGCTACTTGAGAAGAAATTCCGCCACGTTCGAGTACATCTCGACACTTCGCCGCCAATGCCCGAATATTGTGACAAACGCCCAGCTACCTTGGACTATGAGTTGAGTTCCTCGTGATCGGCGCAGCCGCCGCAAAATGGATGATGTATCTGAGAAAGAAGGGATTTCCTGTGTGATACTTGAATCGTATATGCAACACGTACATCAAGAGTCCAAAAATGAATCCGACCACAGCGGGAGAAACTACGCACCTATCACCCACAAGGTGGAATAACTCGCATGCAAGATACACGGACCTGCGCCCGATCGTACGCGGTTTTCATTCTGTTTCAGTCACTTATAGCGAAGAGCCATTTACGGCATGATCTTTGCGTTGATATTGTGGAGCCCGAGCTGTATCTGCTACGTCTTTCTCCATAGGCCCATGACACTGTTCTTATAAGTGACATTCGCGGGATGCGCGGTTGATTTGCCGTATTGCTCTGAAGGTATTCCGCAGAGTCCATCGATCGGAGAACAATATGAAATACCTAGCAAAGCAGTTTTGCCTTTTTATCAATCGCGAAAGGAACATAGGAGTGACGACAAAGTGCTCAGGGCTTAAGACGCGGACGATGTTTCTGACGCTCGCTACTGGCGTCGTGGCTTTCGCGTTGACTGCCACCCTGACCGGGCCCGCCGGCGCACAGATCAGGCTGCCCTTCGACGCGCCGTGGTTCGGCTACAACGCCGGGTCCAGCGCCTTCCCTGGGAACTCCAGCCCGTTCGAGCGGGACCCATACGCCATCGCCTCCGCCGATTTTGACGGCGACGGCGACGTGGACGTCGTGGTCGCAAACTACGACTTCGCCTCTCCTGGCGGCACGAGCGGCCACTCGGGCTTCGCCGTGCTGTTCAACGAGGGCGGCGGCGTCTTCTCCGATCCCGCGCACTACACCTTCACGACAAAGGGCTCCTTCGACGTGGTGGTTGGCGACTTCAATGAGGACGGACATCCGGACCTGGCTCTTCCTAACTCGGGCCGGATCAATGGCGAGGACGGGAACACCGTCGTCGTGTTTCTAAACGACGGGAGCGGAACCTTCACTCTGACGGGTGAGTATGCAGTGGCGGAGCGCCCGATGCTGCTCGCGGTCGGCGACTTCGACAGCGACGGGCATCTCGACATTGCGGCCGACAGCTACCGGTTCGATAGCCGCAGCTTCGCGGTCCTGTTCGGGACCGGCACCGGTGGCTTCGCCCCGCGCGTGCTGATACCGGTCGTAGACGTCCCCTACCTCGGCCTGGAAGCATTCGACATGGA
This sequence comes from Pyrinomonadales bacterium, assembly GCA_038212935.1. Taxonomy (GTDB): domain Bacteria; phylum Acidobacteriota; class Blastocatellia; order Pyrinomonadales; family Pyrinomonadaceae; genus OLB17. The sequence continues at coordinate 2,241 of JBBQTV010000074.1, forward strand.
CGGCAATGGCGACGACGATATCGCCGTGAGCGTACTGGGCGATCTGTACGTTATTCGTAGCAATGGCGACCGCACCTTCTCGACGCCGGTGCTGGTGTCCGAGGCCGGAAGCCAGCCGCTCATTGGCGTGATCGCGGCCGGCGACGTCAACGGCGACGGACACCTCGATCTCGTGCACGGAGTCTCCGCCACCAGCAGCAGCCCACACGCGGAGAAGGATGTTGTCGTCCGCCTCGGCTACGGCAACGGGACCTTCGCGCTCCCCGCTTACTACGACGCCATCAATTACAGCACGACGCCCGAGGCCATCGAGCTGGTGGACATCGACGGCGACGGCGACCTCGATGTCGTCATTTGCGACTGGAGCGGCCGCACGGGGGACGGGATCGCCATCCTCTTCAATAACGGGACGGGCGTCCTCGGCGGCGCCCACCATGTCCCGGCCGGGCAAGGAACGGCCGACATTACCGTGGCCGACGTCGACGGCGATGGCCAGCCGGACGTCGTGTCGTCGGACCGGATGTCGATGGCGATCATGGTCCACCTTAACCCCGGCAACGGACGGCTCCCGGTCCTCCAGAGCCGCTTTACCACCGGTACCACCTCCAACATCCGGCTCGACGCGGGCGACGTGGACGGCGACGGCGACCTCGATGTTTTCAGCTCTGGCGAGTCCTTCGGTGTGCCGGGGGCACTCCTCCGGAACAACGGCGACGGCACCTTCGCCGCTCCCGTCATCTACACTCACAGCGGCGACTACGGCCGGGGCGCCAGCCGCGGCAAGCTTCGCGACCTGAACGGCGACGGCCACCTCGACCTCCTCTACAACACCGCGCACACCGACTTCCAGGAGGGGTACAACTTCTACACCGCGATGAACGACGGGACCGGCACGTTCAGCCCGATAGTCCGGGTGTCTAACCCAAACTGTGGGATGGGGGACGTGGACGCGTTTGACCTCGATAACGACGGCGACCTCGACGTTGTCAACCTCGAGGAGCTTGCGTGCCAAAGCATCCCCGAGTCCGGCCGGCGGATCTACGTTAGCCTGAACAACGGCAACGGCACGTTCAAGCACCTCCCGCCGTTCATGGGCACACAGGGCCCACACGCCCTCGCGGCCGGCGACCTTAACGAGGACGGCTTTCTCGACCTGGTGACTGCGCACTGGCCGCCCTACGGTTTCTACCGCGAGCTCAACGTCCACCTCGGCAACGGCGACGGCACGTTCCTGGACGAAACCGTCTATATCGTGGGCCAGGGTCCGAATGACCTCGTCGTAGTGGACCTCGACGGCGACGGCCACCTCGATGTCGCCGCAACGAGCTCGGGTCAGGACGAAACCGGTCGCGAGACGATGGCCGTACTGTGGGGAGCGGGCAATGGTTCCCTGACCCCTGCGACGCTGTACTATGCCCCCTACTCCCCCGACCTCATGGGCACCACCGGCATTGAGGCCGGTGACGTGGACGGCGACGGCGACCTCGACCTCATGGTGACGACCGTGGCGAACGGCGTCGCGATGTACTACAACGATGGAGCGCGCGGCTTCGATTTCGCCCACCGCCTCGGGATCTACTGGCGCCCCTCTGACCCGTTCTACGCCGACTTCGACGGCGACGGCATTCCCGATCTCGCCACGCTCGTATCGGCGCCGCCGAGCGGGTTGCCAAGCGAACTCGCGATCCTGCCCGGGAGTGGGTTCATATCGCAACCTGTCACCGGACGAAAGGCTTTTGACTTTGATGGAGACGGGAAGACGGATGTATCTATCTTCAGGCCGAATGGTGCGAGCGGGGCGGAATGGTGGTATTTGAAGTCTAGTGATGGCGGGAATGGGGCGTTTGCGTTTGGGGCGAACACGGATACTCCGGTTCCGGCTGATTTTACGGGTGACGGGAAGACGGATGTGGCGTTTTGGCGGCCTTCGACGGGCGAGTGGTACGTGATCAGGAGTGAGGATTCGACGTTCTTTGCGTTCCCGTTTGGATCGACGGGCGACATTCCGATGCCGGGTGATTTTGACGGCGACGGCGAAGCTGATGCGACCGTGTTTCGGCCTTCGGCGAACATCTGGTTCACGCGGCGTTCGTCGGATGGACAGGTGACGACGACGCCATTTGGTGCGGCGGGCGACAAGCCGGTCGCGGCGGATTTTGACGGCGACGGCAAGACCGACATCGCGATCTATCGGCCCAACGGCAGTTCGGGCAGCGGCGAATGGTGGTTTCAGCGAAGCTCTGATGGCGGCAATCGTGCGTTCGCCTTCGGCTCGGCGACCGACAAAGCTGTCCCGGCGGATTTCACCGGCGACGGCAAAGCCGACCTCGCATTCTGGCGTCCATCGACAGGCGAATGGTACGTCGTCCGAAGCGAAGACGACACATTCTTCGCGTTCCCGTTCGGCGTCGCAACTGACATTCCGGTCCCGGGCGATTACGACGGCGACGGCAAAGCCGACGCAGCCATCTTCCGCCCATCGGAAAACATCTGGTACCTGCTCCGTTCAACAGCAGGCTTCCAGGCAGTAGCCTTCGGCGCAGCCGGCGACACGCCGCTGCCGAATTCATATGTAAGGTAATGATGATCGCTCATATCTGAATAAGCTTGCGGTCTCTGTGGTCCAGAATTTTTGAACGCAGAGACCGCGGAGTTTTTTTGCGGAGGACGCAGAAGGTTCGCCAATCTGACCTCCACATTTGGATGGAGGTTAGTTTGCAAGATTATAAAATCAGGTTTTAACGGCTCCCTAGGAGCCAAATGTTTATAGCACCGGTTGAAGAAAACGTGAAGGCTCCGTCAGGAGCGGCATATTAACGAACTAATATGCCGCTCCTACGGAGCTGACCCGTTTGCGGTGATTTGATTCTATAAACATTACGCCCCTACGGAGCTGAAAAGCTCAAGATCCAATCAGGCTTCGAAGGGGATCTCGGCGTTTTGGAGGACCGAGAGTTCGTTGCGGGCGACGCGCTCGAGGAGCTCGGGGTCGTCGAACATCTTGATAAGTCCATTGACGGTAGCGTAGCGGGGTTCGTCGGCTACGGCGACCGGCAGATTGATGAACGAACGCAGATATTGATCGAGCCCGTCGAGCAGGGCACCGCCGCCGGTCAGGATCACGCCGCGATCAAAGATGTCAGCGGCGACTTCGGGCCGAAGTTCGGTCAGCGTATCCTTGACCACCTGGGCGATGCGGCGCATCGTTCCTTCGACGATCGGGAAAAGCTCGCCGGTCGTAACCTCGACGGACGAAGGGCTGCCGGTCTGCACGTCGCGTCCGCGAACTTCGATCGACTTCGAAATGTCGTCCGGCAGGAATGCCGAGACAAACGATGTCTTGAGATACTCGGCCGATTCGTCGCCGATCTGCAGCCCGCGATGACGTCGCAGATGGGTAGCGATGCCCTCGTTTATTTCGTTACTACCGTAGCGTTCGCTGGTCGAATGTACGGTCGTGCCTTTAGCGATGATGGCGATATTGGTGGTGCCTGCTCCGATATCGACGATAGCGGTCGCGCGTTTATCGGTCGGCAGAACGCCGGCGCCGTATGCGGCCGCCAAGCCTTCTTCCATCATGAACACCTTGCCGATACCGGCGTCTTCGGCAGCATTTAGAAGCGCCCGCTGTTCGACATGGGTCACGTCCGAGACGATGCTCATCACCGCATGAAGCGAAAGATTAGAGCCGCCCGACCGCGACTTTTTGACAAAGTGCGCGAGCATCTTTTTCGTCCGCTCAAAATCGCCGACCACACCGCCGATCATCGGCGCACGGACAACGAGGTCGCGGCCTTCGCGCCCGGACATATCGGCTGCTTCCTGCCCGAATGCGACGATCTCCTCGGTCAGCTCATTGATCGCAACCAACGACGGCTCATCGAGCACAATGCCGCGCTCTCTGACCGCGATCAGTGTACTTGCGGTTCCCAGATCAATGGCGATCGATTCTGTGACCAGCTTTTTGAGCGACGAGATCTTAAGCATAAGGGGCTAATGCGTAAGTGAAATTATATTCTTTTATGGTGCCCGTGCCAAGAAAATTCGACAAAAGATTTCAGGCGGCCTAGCCCCAGCGGATCTCAAGTACTTTTACCGGTTGGACGCGATTGCGAACGGTCAGCGGTTCGAGAACGTTGACGGGAATGCGGTTGCCGCTGGCTTCGGCGGTGGCTTCGCTCATCAGGATCTGGCCGCCAACGGCGTTTGATTCGAGCCGGGCCGCGAGATTCACCGTGTCGCCGATCGCCGTGTACTCCGACCGGATCTCGGAGCCGATGTAGCCTACGGTCGCTTCGCCCGTGTGGAGGCCGATGCCGACCGAGATGGTCCCGTAGCCTTCTGCCCGCAATTCTTCGTTTAGCGATACGAGCCGCTTCTGCATGGTGACGGCGGCCTTTACGGCGTTGAGCGCATCTTCTTCGGAAGCGGTAGGTGCGCCGAATAAGGCCATCATTCCGTCGCCGATATATTTATCCAGCGTTCCGCCGTGTTCGAAGATTATCTCAGTCATGGCGGTGAAATATTTGTTCAGCAGGCCGACGACCTTTTCGGGATTCTCGTTTTCCGAAAGCGATGTGAACGCACGAATGTCGGCGAAAAGCACGGTGATCTTTTGATTGACGCCGCCAAGGCGGAACGAACCCGGATTTTCGAGCAGCTGCTTTACGACATACTCGGGCATGAAGCGGCTGTAGTTTGCCCGGGCAACCTCCTCACGGGCAAGGCGTTTGTGTGCCTTAACGGTCTCGACGGTGACGGCGGTCTGCGCGGCGACGGCGCTGATCAGTTGAAGATGATCGGGCGTAAACGCAGCAAACGGATCGAGCCGATCGGCATAGATGACGCCGTGGACGTTCGATTCGGTGATCAGCGGCGCGCAGATCGTCGAGCGGACGCCTTGCGAAACGATGGATTCGGCACCGGAGAATTGCACGTCGGTCTTGGCGTCCTGCGATAACAAGGCGACCTTTTCGCGCATCACTTTTTGCGTGATCGTTCGGCTGACGGTCATTTGCTCGTTGAGTTTCTCGATATTCGCATCGCGAGTTTTGACCGCGACGGGGTTCAGGCTGAAATCGAGAATGCGGCCATCGAGCGTCTCGTCGGCGATGAGGGCGACGACACGATCGGCCGGGCTGCCGCGGAAGATCAGGTCGGTCGCCTTTTCGAAAATTTCCTTGAGATCAAAGATGGTGCCGAGCGATCGGCTCATCTCGTACAACAGTTCGAGCATGTTCGCTTTACGCCGCAGGTCTTTGATCTCATCCCGCGTGGCAATGTCGTTCTCGATCGAAAGATGCGATTGCCGGCCGATGATCTCGTTGGCCGAGATCAGCAACTGCGTCTGGCCGAGCGGTTTGTCATCAAATGCAACGCCGCCGGCCATATCGACGACGGTTGGGGCGTTGCGGACCTCGGAAAACGCCGAACCGGCTGCATTCGGGAGAGCTTCTTTGGACGAAGGCCGGGGCTCGCCGGCAACCGGAGCGGCCTCGAACACGAGCTTCGTCTCGCCGATCAAGATCGTGTCGCCGCTCTCGAGTACTTTTTCGAGGACGGGTGCCCCATTTACAAACACGTGATTAACGCTGCGGACGACCTCGCCATTCTCAAGGCTCCCGTCGATCATCTTGATGCGGCCGCCTTCGGAAACGAGAAAGGCGTGTTTACGCGAGGCCCGGCGGTCATTGAGAATTATCGTGTTGTCCTTGGCGCGGCCAATGGTCGAAGTCGTCCCGGGCAGGAGCTCGAATTCGCGGAAGTGGCCGTTGGGTTCGGTGATCTTTAGTATTGCGTTCACGGTTAAGAAGATTGTAAATGGTATTGGGCAAATGGTAAATTGAGGACGCTCGGTGATGGGTTTTTGGTCCCATGCTGACCTACGATGATCTATCTGGACAATAACGCAACGACGCGGCCGAACGATGCGGTGATAGCCGCTATGCTGCCCTTTATCGGCAAAACCTACGGCAATCCGTCGTCCGCTCACGCGGCGGGTGATGCTGCGAGAAAGGCTATCGCCGAGGCTCGTGAATCCGTCGCCGAACTGATCGGGGCGGAACTCGTCGACGAGATCGTCTTTACCTCGGGCGGGACCGAGAGCGACAACTGGGCGATAGCGGGCGGGCTGCGGGCCGCCCCTGATAAGTTTCACATCGTCACGACGCGGGTCGAGCACGAGGCCGTTCGCAACCAGTGCAAACAACTCGAGGCCGAAGGTTGCCTTGTTTCGTGGATCGATGTCGACAGCGACGGCAGGCTCGACCTCCACCAGCTACGGCATTGCCTAACGCCAAAGACGGCGGTCGTTTCGGTGATGATGGCGAACAACGAGACGGGCGTTCTTTTTCCGGTTGCTGAGATCGCGGAGATAGTCAAGGCGAATTCGGACGCGTTGGTCCACGTGGACGGAGTGAACGCGGCCGGCAAGGTTCCGATCCGGCTGAAAGACACACAGATCGACCTTTTCTCGATATCGGCACACAAGTTTCATGGGCCAAAGGGAGTCGGTGCGCTTTACATTCGTGATGGTGTGAATTTGCCATCCACGTCGATCGGCGGTGGACAGGAATCGGGACGCCGTGCGGGGACCGAGGCTGTCCATCAGATAGTCGGCATGGGAGCGGCGGCGCGATATGCTAGCGAACTTGGGCCGATGGCGGAGATCCGGCAGCTTCGGGATCGTCTGGAAAACGAGCTTCTGCGATTGATTCCCAATTCGCACGTCAACGGCACGCGCGATATGGAAAGCCGCCTGCCGAATACGACCAATATCTCCTTTGAAAATACGAATGGCGAGGTCATTCTCGCGATGCTCGACCAGCTCGGCATCTGCGTCTCGACCGGTTCGGCCTGCAATTCCGCAACGCACGCCGCATCGCCCGTACTCGCGGCGATGGACGTTCCCTACTCGCGAACGATGGGTTCGATCAGATTTTCGCTCGGCAGGGGAAATACGGCGGATGAGATCGACTTCGTTGTGAAGAGTTTGCCGAAGATCGTTGAGAAAATTCGCTCGCTTGCCTGAACGTAGTTCCACACCACACGAACTAGACGACCGTGCCGAAAAGTAATCCGACACCGTAGGTGATCGCCATCGCCAGTGCGCCCCAAAGCGTTACGCGGAATGCGCCCGAGAGAGCCGGAGCACCGCCGATGCGTCCCGCCGCGGCGCCGAGTACCGCCAAAAATACAAGCGACGTCGAAGCGATCGTAAGCGTGAAAATGTTGGGAGGAATAAAATAAGCGACAAGAAGCGGAAGGACCGCCCCGACCGAAAATGCTCCCGCGGAGGCGAACGCCGCCTGAAGCGGGTTTGCACGCTGAGTTTCGGAAAAGCCAAGTTCGTCGCGGGCGTGAGCTCCCAGTGCATCCTGAGCCATCAATTGATCCGCGACCTGTTTCGCAAGCTCGGGCTCCAGCCCGCGCTCGACATAGATGTTAGCGAGTTCCGCGCGTTCGCTCGCGTCCTGATGTTTTAACTCCCAACGCTCGCGGGTGAGGTCGGCCTCTTCCGTATCGGACTGGGAACTTACTGAGACATACTCGCCCGCCGCCATCGACATCGCTCCGGCGACCAGTCCTGCGACGCCGGCGACCATGATGGCATCTTTGTCAGCTCCGGCAGCGGCGACGCCGAGTATCAGACTCGTTGTCGAAACAATGCCGTCATTGGCTCCGAGGACGGAAGCACGCAGCCACCCGATCCTCTCCATCCTATGCGATTCACGGTGTCTCATTGCGTCTCCGAACGATCTATGCGGCTTTTTCTATTCCGTAGCGGGTTAGTTTTAGATAGAGTCCGCGGCGGGTGAGGCCGAGTTCTTCGGCGACGCGGGAGATGTTCCAATTGTGGCGTGAGAGGGCAGACCGGATCATCTGCATTTCGAGATCGGTGACGGCGTCCTCGAGCGTTCCGCCATTCGAGATGCCGGAAAATGGCGTCAGCGGGCTGTCAAACGAAGTGATCGTCTTCGATCCGCCGGCTTGTGAGAAAGGCGTCAGCGGCCGGGCGGCGCGTTTGAGCTCGGGCGAGAGGTGGTCGGGCGTGATCACCTCGCCATCTACTGCACGCGCGATCATTCGCTGTATCTCGTTGCAAAGCTGGCGGACGTTGCCTTCCCAGTTGCAGACCATCAGCAGGTCGATCGTCTGCGGCGTAAAGGTGATGTCGCGTTTACCGAACCGCGCCGAATAATGATTGATGTAGTAGTTGATGATCGGCGGTATCTCCGACCGGCGTTCGCGAAGCGGCGGAACGCGGAGGCGGATGACATTAAGCCGATAGAAAAGGTCTTCGCGGAAAGTTCCCTCGGCCACCTTTTCTTCGAGCGGCATGTTGGTCGCGGCGATGACGCGGACGTCCACCTTGATCGGGGTCTTTTCGCCGATCGGCTGAACCTCGCCTTCCTGAAGAAATCTTAGTAGCTTTGGCTGAACGTCGATCGGCAGGTCGCCGACCTCGTCGAGGAAAAGCGTTCCGCCATCGGCCGCACGGATCATTCCCGGCGAATCCGTGACCGCCCCCGTAAACGCGCCCTTTTTATAACCAAAAAGATGCCCCTCTGCCAGTTCCTTCGGCACGGCCGTGCAGTTGAATGGGACAAAGACCTTGTCCTTGCGGTTTGATATTTTGTGGATCGCACGCGAAACGAGCTCTTTGCCGGTGCCGGATTCGCCGGTGACTAGGACCGTCACGTCCGACGACCTGATCTTGTAAACTTCCTCGACGAGTGCGGTCATCGCCGGCGACGAATGGATGAAGCCGGGCATCAGGCTGCTGGAAGTATACGGACTCGCGTCCTGCTCGACCGGGGCGGATTTGTCTTTTTCGCGGAGCGAGACGACGTCCATGCCGAGCTCGACGACACGAAGCAGCGGCTGGAGCGAACTGTCGTCATTGAGCAATGCTCCGGACATCGGATGGATCAGTAGATACGCCGGTGTCGCACTTGACGGTTTGAGGGCGAAGATCCCGAGGTTCTTTTGCTTAGCGAATGCCTTTGACTCGCCTTTTGCGTCGGCCGCCTCGAACTTGCGGACAAGATCGGCACTTTCGCCGGTCGTGTAGCCGTGGGTGATGAACGGCAACAGCTGTTTCTTCTCGTTCGGCTCGGCGATGATCATCTTTTTCGCCTGGCTCTCTTGCTGCAAGACGGAGACAAGCTCGCGAAACATTAACTCACGCGAAGCAGTAGCCTCGGCAAGGCGGACCATCAGCAGCTGCGAAACGACCGAGTTAGTACGATCCTGGGTTTCGGGCCCGGCGTTCTTCTCGGCTTCGCGGCCGAGGTGGGCGGTCGCGGCGAGCGCCTCTTCATGAAGGTCGGCAAGCTCTAGCTTATCGAAGACCTCTAACGCGGTTTTGAGATGCTTGGCCGCGGCCGACTTCCGCGTACCCGGCAGGTATTGGCCGAGGAGCAGATGGATGCGGGCGGCGTGATATACGTCCTGAGCCGCCTCAAAGATCGTCAAAGCGCGGTTGAAATGGTGAACTGCCATTTCGATGTCGCGGCTTTCAAGCGCGATCTGGCCGCGAATGCGCTGAATGTGTCCGAGCACAAAGAAATCCGCATTCGGATCATTGCCCTCAACTATCTCGATCGCGTTCTCGCATTCGGCGACGTTTCCCTGCAAGAGACAACTCTCTGCGAGCACGAGCCCAGCCATGTTTGCGTAATGGCCATCGCCGATCTGCGTACTCAGAGCGATGGTCTCGCGTGCTTTCTGTGCGGCGTCTTCGTAACGGCCCTCAGCAAGCAGACAGCGGGCCAGATTACGCATCGCCTGCACCTCATACCATTCACGCTTTCGCTCGCGGGCCATATTTACGGCCTGCTCAAGGAAGTTTCGGGCTTCGACGAGGTCGCCGCGGAGGATCTTCATCTCGCCCAGGCTGTCGAGGATCCCGGCAATGTGGACGTGATTGGTCGAGATCGCAAGGTCGAGCGCGCGTTTAATTATCGATTCGGCTTTTGCCCATTCGCCGATCAGCATCAGATTGATGCCGAGGTTGTTATACGCGATGACGGAATTAAGAACGTGCTCGGTGCGGTCAAAGAATTCGATCGATTTTTCGAGACATTCAATGCCGTCCTGAGGCCGGCGGAGGAACCAATAGGCGCCTGACATATCGGTATAAAGCTTGCCGAGCATGAACGGTGCCGATCTCTCGCCGATGATCTGAATGCCGAGGTCGAAATATTCGAGCGCTTTCTCGCTGCTGCCTTCCATGTGATAGCTGATCGCTATCTCGCGGTAAGCCTCGGCCATTCCGAGCCAATCGCCGTTTTCGCGAAGCGGGTGGAGAGCGCGTTCGGCATAATCGCGGCAGATGGGATATTCGTTGAGCTTGCGGTAAACGCGGGCAAGGCCGATGTCGATGCTGCCGAAAAGATGTGTAAAGTCGTTGGCCTTTGCTTTTTCGAGCGTTTCTTTTAGGAGCGTGACCGCTTTTGGGTGGTCACCGAGATTGTTGTATGCGATGGCAAGCTGCGTGGTAACGCGAGCCTGTATCTCGGGGTCGATGCGGGAGAGGACATCTTCGTCTTCGTACGGCCGAATGGCCTCGAGCGATTCCTTGTATTTGCCGACGGTCTCAAGCGTGAAGGAGAGGAGGCGCTTCAGATTTGCAAGATCGTTGTCGCTCTGCGAAAAATTTTCGATCGTGTGTTTTACGACCATTTCCGCCTCGCTCGAGAGGCCCTCGCGGAGCTTCTGCCCGATGCTCAAGAAAACAGAATCCAGCGCGTCTGCAGATATCGGACGCTGCTGGCCGGCATGAGCATTTCCGCCGTCACCGATAGTGGCAGCGGCGCCTGTTCGCGACAGGCTTCGTGTTAAGAGCGAACGTTTCTTCATTTAAATAAGCCGGTAACGCCGATAAACGACTAAGCGGCCTGAAATTTCAGGAAATGAAGTGGGCTTAATTGTTGAATTGAATACTTAGTAAACAGTGCAAAGGAAATTTAGCAGAAAAAATGCAGTTAGTCCACAACTTTTTTCGCCAGTATTGCGGCGTAACTTCGCTTTTCCGTCTATGTTAATCTAGTTCTTCATTTCCCTTACCGATATGCCAGAGAGAAACGACAAAGGCGGCGAAGTCCTGACAGAGACCAAGACGCGGCTCGAAAAGCCGAAATTATTTAAGGTTTTGTTGCATAACGACGACTTTACCACGATGGAATTCGTCGTTTTTGTGCTCACTTACGTCTTTAATAAGACCGAGGCTGAATCGATCGCGATAATGCTGAAGGTCCACAACGACGGCGTCGGGATCGCCGGCATCTATCCGTACGACATCGCCTATATGAAGTCGCAAAAAGCAATGAACCTAGCCAAAGCCCGCGAATATCCGCTACTCGCGACGATCGAAGAAGAATAAACCAACGCCGATACAGTAAAGAATTTCACTGATAAATGATAAGATTTGGGTTTTCGCATCATAGGCGTTAGCTCGACGCAGCACTGCCATGAAATACAGTTTATGACCGAACTATTGGACCTGAAAAAGACCGTAAACCTGCCGAAAACTGATTTTTCGCAGAAGGCGAACCTTGGGCAGAGCGAGCCTGCACGCCTGAAGAAATGGAAAGAGATCGGGCTTTATCCACAGATCGCTGAGGCGCGAAGCGGCCGTGAGAAGTTCATTCTTCACGACGGGCCGCCGTATGCGAACGCGGATATTCATATAGGCACCGCACTTAATAAGATCCTTAAAGATTTCGTCGTCAAAAGCCGTTCGATGATGGGTTTTGATGCGCCGTATGTGCCGGGCTATGACTGCCACGGCCTTCCGATCGAGACGCTGGTCGAAAAGAAGCTTGCCGAGAAAGGCAAGAACAAGGCCGATCTGCCTGTCGCGACGTTTCGCCGCATCTGCCGCGAACACGCTTCGACGGCGATGAACAACCAGACGCGCGACTTTCAGCGGCTCGGCATTTTGGGCGAATGGGAAACGCCGTACCTGACGATGTCGCCGGAATATGAATCGGCCACCGCACGGCTCTTCGGCACGTTTCTGGAACGCGGGTACGTTTACAAAGGCTTGCGTCCGGTCTATTGGTGCATCCACGACCAGACGGCGCTCGCCGAGGCTGAGGTCGAATACAAGGAACACACTTCGCCTTCGGTTTACGTAAAGTTTCCGCTGAAGTCCGATCCGGCACAGATCGATGCGGCACTTTCGGGCAAAAAGGTTTTCCTCGTCATCTGGACGACTACGCCGTGGACGATCCCGGCGAATTTGGGAATTGCGGTGCATCCCGATTTTGATTATTCGGCTGTTGAAAGCCAGAACGAGGTCTACATCGTCGCGAGCGAGCTCAGCAAAGCATTTGCGGAGACCGCCGGACTTGTCGAGACCAAAGAGATCGCCCGGTTCAAAGGCTCGAAGCTCGACCGCCTCGAGGCGAAACACCCTTGGATCGACCGCACGTCGCTGATAATGAACGGCGACCACGTAACGCTTGGCGAGGCAGATGCCGAGACCGAACTCGACGTGCGATTTGAAAGCAAAAGCTCGGCGAAATCCGGCACGGGCGTTGTGCACACGGCTCCCGGCCACGGTGCCGACGACTTTCATATCGGCAAGCGTTATGGCCTGGAGGTCTATAATCCCGTCGATAACGCCGGACGCTATGTCGGCGAGGTCGAGCATTTCGGCGGGATGAACATCTTTGAGGCCAACCCGAAGATCGTGGAGTTCATGCGAGAGCAAGGCGTTCTGCTGCATTCCGAAAAATATCAGCATCGCTACCCGCATTGCTGGCGATGCAAGAATCCGGTCGTATTTCGCGCAACTCCGCAGTGGTTCATCTCAATGGATGACAAGTTTGGAGCTCCGGCGGCCGAGGGCGATGGGCTTCGAGCCAAAGCTTTCAGCGAGATCGAAAACGTCAAATGGCATCCCGCCTGGGGCGAGGGCCGCATGGCGAACATGTTTAAGGGGCGGCCCGATTGGTGCGTCTCGCGGCAGCGTTCGTGGGGCGTCCCGATACCGGTCTTCTATTGCCAAGGCTGTGACGAACCGGTCGCCGACAAGGCGATCGTCGATCACGTTGCAGACATCTTTGCCGAGGAAACATCGGATGCATGGTACGCCCGGCCGGAAAGCGAGCTGCTGCCGGATGGCTACAAATGCGTAGGCTGCGGCGGCGCCGACTTTAGAAAGGAGACCGACATTCTCGACGTCTGGTTCGATTCGGGTTCGAGTTGTATTGCCGTGCTTGAGAC
>JBBQTV010000075.1:0-15471 GCA_038212935.1 Pyrinomonadales bacterium
TATTCCCGGACAATGCCCAACGGCAAGATCCAACGGTTCGCCCTAGAAGCAGGTTTCGACGGGCTCGGCGATCTCCCGTACGACGAGACCAAGGTCATCAAGTCGTCGCTGGGTGACATCTATCTAGTCTACGAACCCAAAGATCCTGACAACGAGAAACTAAAACTGAAAAATTACGTCATGACCCAATGGTTCACCGTCGGCGACATCGCCTACCATTACGTCGGAATGTACGGCGACGAGAATCTGGACATGATCTCTATCGCCGAAACCGAAAGGATCCTGGCCTCGCTTCGCAGGTTCTAATTATGTCAGGAACTTTCATCGAATCATCACGTGCCCCGGAGCCTGTCGGGCTTTATCCGCATGCTCGGCGGGTAGGGGATCTGCTTTTCTTATCGGGCGTCGGGCCGCGGACTCGGGGTGAGAAAAAGATTCCCGGAGTTGAGCTGAATGACGCCGGTGAGATCGTCTCGTATGACATCGAGGCCCAGTGTAGATCGGTGTTTCAAAATGTCAGATACATTTTGGAAGACGCCGGTTCGTCTTGGGACAAGATCGTCGACGTCACGGTCTATCTGACCAATATGAAAGCGGACTTTCAAGTGTATAATAAGTTATACGCCGAATATTTTGCCGATAATCGTCCGTGCCGAACGACGGTCGAGATAAGCTCGCTTCCCACGCCGATCGCAATCGAATTGAAGGTAATAGCAACGATCGAAAATGAATAGCGGAACCAAACAAAAGGCAGCATGGCGGTGGCCGACCGTGGTGCCTTGTTTGATCGTTGCTACGTTTATAGTTTCCGTGGCGGCTCTACCTCTCGAGGCCCAGTCGAAAGATGTCGACACGATGGTCGCTCGCCGAATGGCTGAAACCGGAACGCCGGGCATGGCCGTCGCCGTTATCGCCAAAGGCAAGGTCGTACACGCAAAAGGGTATGGTGTAGCAAACACCGAAACGCAGTCCAAGGTAACTGCAAAAACGGTCTTTAATCTCGCTTCCGTGACCAAGTCCTTTACCGCATTAGCCGCGATGAAGCTTGTCGAGACAGGCCGGATCACGCTGGACGATCCGATTTCGCGGCATCTTGAAGACATTCCGGCGGACTGGAAGCAAATAACGATACGACAGCTTTTGAACAACACCTCAGGGATCAAAAGCTTTACGTCGCTGGCCGATGAAGAACCATGTAACGCCGCGCAGGATATTCGAACATACAAGCGGGGCGACGCTATTAAAGAAGTCGAATGTTTCCCGCTTGAGTTTGTCCCAGGCGGACAATGGCAATATGCGGATACGGGTTTTTACATTGTCGGCATGGTTATCGAAAAGGTAAGCGGCCAGGACTACGGAACATTCCTTAAAGACAACATACTTTCTCCCCTCGATATGCGGAACACGAAGCTGCTCGAGTATTCCGAGATCGTTCCGCAACGAGCAAATGGTTACAGTTTCCGAAACGGACGGATGGTGAATGCATCACGTTTCGACATCGACGAGTTCGCGAACGGGGGGCTCGTATCCACTCTTGAGGATATGACCCGCTTTGAGCAGGCATTCCTCACGGAAAAAGTACTCAGAAAAAGCTCGATTGACGCAATGTTGGTCAACGCGCGACTTAACAGCGGTGAGCATGTGAGCAATTACGGCATCGGGATCGGCTTAACGCCGTATAAGGGCCAGAAGCGGTTCGGGCATACCGGTGGCGGCGGGCTCGGATTCGCGACTGCGTTCACACATTTTCCACATCACAATGTGACGGTCGTCGTTCTCGCTAACGCCGACCAGGAAGGAATCGGCGAATTCGCAAACGCGATCGCTGAGAAGCATTTTAAGACGACCACCAAGAAGGGAGAAGATTAATGACAGCAGCAGCAACAGAAGGAATAGCTACACGTGGGTTTGCGGTGAAAAGTGCGGAAGCAACCTTTGAACCATTTGAATTCGTACGCCGAGACGTCGGCCCGAAGGACATCCTGATCGACATACTTTACGCCGGCATATGCCATTCGGACATCCACCAGGCAAGAGCCGAATGGGAACCGATGATCCCATCGCTTTATCCGATGGTCCCGGGCCACGAGATAGTGGGCCGCGTGACAAAGGTAGGCGGTGAGGTGACGAAGTTTAAAGAAGGCGACGTAGCCGGTATCGGGTGTTTCGTCGATTCGTGCCGCGAGTGCGGGGCATGTCACGGCGGCATCGAGCAGTATTGCATCAAGGGTTCGGCCCAGACATATAACAGCACTGAGATGGACCGCCAGACGCCGACCTACGGCGGATATTCTAAGCACTACGTTGTAGACGAAGCCTATGCTCTAAAGGTGGATGCGCCAGAGGATGATCTTCCCGGCGTCGCTCCCCTACTTTGTGCCGGCATCACCACCTATTCTCCGCTCAAGAAATGGGGCGTCGGGCCGGGCGAAAAGGTAGCCGTCGCGGGCCTCGGCGGGCTCGGCCACATGGGCGTAAAACTTGCGGTAGCGATGGGTGCCGAGGTAACTGTGCTCAGCACTTCGCCGTCAAAAGAAGACGACGCCAAAAAGCTTGGCGCGCATAAGTTCATCAATGTACGCGATGACGAGGCCCGCACAGCGGCAGCCGGAAGCTTCGACCTCATCCTCAACACCATTTCCGCAAATCACGACTACAACGCCTACCTCGCATTGCTCGGTTTAGAAGGCGTCATGGTCATCGTCGGTGTTCCGACCGAACCGGCGGCGCTTAATGCGTTTTCGTTGATCGGCGGCAACAAGGTTCTCGCTGGTTCGCTCATCGGCGGCATTCCCGAAACGCAGGAAATGCTCGATTTCTGTGCGGAGCACGGAATCACTTCAGACATTGAGATGATCAAACCCGAATACATCGACCAGGCATACGACCGAACCGTGCGGTCCGACGTCCGATATCGCTTCGTCATAGACATGGCGAATGCGTAAAAAAGTTAAAAAGGGGTAATTGTGAAAAGGTGAAAACGTTTAAGGCGTTCGCCAACAACCCTTTCACCTTTTCACTTTTTTCACCTTTCAACATTTATCACTCTTTCACCTTGAATGAGATACGTTGCTCTGCTCCGCGGCATTAATGTCGGGGGAAACACGATGATCAAAATGGAAGTGCTACGGACGATGTTCGAAGCTCTAGGTTTCGAGCATGTCACCAGCTACATAAATAGCGGGAACCTTGCTTTTGACCTGGCAACAGCAATCCCGGACCAGGCACTGATCGCCAATATCGAATCAGCGATAGGAAAGGATCTCGGGAAGCAAGTTTCGGTCGTGATCCGCTCCCAAGGGGACTTCGCGGATATCGTCGCATCGAATCCATTTGCGGGCGAGTTTGATAGTCCCAAGGAAATGCACGTTCTGTTTTTGCGCGAACCGATATCCTCGGTGGCAGAAGGTCAGCTCTTGGCGGCGGCAACTGAAGGGCAGCGATTTGCGATACGCGGCCGCGAAATATATTGCCATTTGAAACTCGGTGTCGCGAACAGCTTGCTGGGAAAAGGCTTCATTGAGAAAAGACTAAAGGTGCTTATGACCGCCCGCAATTGGCGGACAGTGCTCCGGCTTGTAGATCTGTAAAACTTTTTACCTTACTCCGTAAATGTTAGAATCGAACCATTAGAACGAACAAAGGAGGATGGACGAATGCAAAACTTTGACAGAGTAAGAGAGAACACTTCCGATGAGCTAAACACCGAATTCGATCGCGACATCGCCCGCCATGTTCGCCGCTACGAAGGACGGTCAAAGGCGGCGATGTCGCAACGCATAGACGAACTCGACCGCGAATGGGACGTCGAGCGTTTGTTGCAGACAAATGCATCGGTCCTTGCGCTTTCGGGGCTGACGCTTGGGTTGACCGTGAGCAAGAAATGGCTTGCCGTTCCCGGCATTGTGCTGCCATTTTTGCTGCAGCACGCCGTTCAGGGCTGGTGCCCGCCGTTACCGATTCTGCTCCGGCTTGGCATCCGCACACGCAAAGAGATCGAACGCGAAAAATACGCGCTCAAGGCGATGCGGGGTGATTTTACAGGCGTTGGCGAAGGAGCTACGGCTCAGGATGCTCTGCGGGCCGTCACGACCGCTGCCGCCAGCAACCAATAAAGTTGGCACGCGATGATTCTGGAATCAAATTATCTGACATGATCAGACGGCCTTTCAACTTTAAGCAATGGATCGATGAGCATCGGCACCTGCTGAAGCCGCCGGTCGGGAATCAGTGCGTCTATGCGGACGACGATTTCATCGTGATGGTCGTCGGTGGGCCGAATTCGCGAAAAGATTATCACTGGGACGAGGGCGAAGAGCTCTTTTATCAGCTTGAGGGCGATCTGCTTGTGAAGATACAAGAGGACGGCAAATCCGTTGATGTTCCGATCCGCGAAGGCGAGATGTTCCTTTTACCGCCGCGCATTCCGCACAATCCGATCCGTGGTGCGAACACTATCGGCCTCGTCATCGAACGCAAACGCCGCCCGGGCGAACTCGACGGCCTGCTCTGGTTCTGCGAAAATTGCAACGAAAAGCTGTACGAAGAATATTTCCAGCTTGGCGACATCACCACGCAGTTCCAAGGCGTCTTCGAAAAGTTCTACGGCAGCAAAGACCTCCGCACCTGCAATACTTGCGGCACAACAATGGAGCCGCCGCCAGTGATAAGTTGAACGACTATGTCCGCATTGATTCAAGAGTTGAAAGGATTGGTCGAAAATGAAAGGGCCTGATATGTCACCAGCAGCCGTTTTTAAGCGTTTGCGTTTAGCCAGCGAACTGTGCGATCTGTGCATTGAACTGGGAAGATTTAAAAAGACCAAGCGGTCCTCCGACAATTCAGGAAATTCGATAGGAACCGAACACGAAACGGCTAAACCAGCTTGCACGAAGGAGGCCGCTTAATTGCGGAACTCCGAAAATGCTCAAGATCGATGTCCATACACATATTCTTCCGAAAGACATACCGGCGTGGAAGGAGCGCTTTGGCTACGGCGGGTTTATCTCGCTAGATCACTACAAGCCATGTTGTGCCCGGATGGTGCGGGACGACGGCAAGCAGTTTCGTGATGTTGACGAAAACTGCTGGGATCCCGCCACGCGGATCGAGGAAATGGACGCCTTCGATATCGGTATGCAGGTACTTTCGACCGTTCCGGTGATGTTCAGCTATTGGGCAAAGCCGGCCGATGGGGCGGAAGTTGCGAAGTTTCTGAATGACCACATTGCCGAGATCGTTTCCGAATTCCCGCGTCGTTTCATCGGTCTCGGCACGGTTCCGCTGCAGGATACGTCGCTTGCGATTAAGGAGCTCGAGCGCGGTAAACAGATCGGCCTCGCCGGCGTTCAGATCGGAACGAACGTCAATCAACTCAACCTCGGCGAACCGCGATTTTTCGATTTCTTCAAAGCTTGCGAAGAGCTCGGCATGGCCGTTTTTGTTCATCCTTGGGAGATGATGGGCGAGGCCGATATGAAAAAATATTGGCTGCCTTGGCTGGTTGGAATGCCTGCCGAAACCTCACGGGCGATCTGTTCGCTTATCTTTTCAGGCGTGCTTGAAAAATGCCCGAACCTTCGCATCTGCTTTGCCCACGGCGGCGGTTCGTTCCCGGCCACCATCGGCCGCATCGAACACGGCTTCAACGTCCGCCCAGACCTGTGCGCAGCCGACAATCCAAATAACCCGCGAAAATATTTTGACCGAATTTATTTCGATTCGCTCGTCCACGAACCGGCGATGCTCGACCACCTGATCTCGCTCGCCGGAGCAGACCACGTCATGCTCGGCACCGATTATCCTTTCCCTCTCGGCGAGCTCGAACCCGGCAAGCTGATCGACTCGGCCCCTTATGACGAGGCGACCAAAGAGCTTTTGTTCAACGGGTCGGCCCTCGCATGGCTCGGGCGATCGGTCAATTAAGTATCGGCTTCACCTCATCGTGTCAATTATATTTGCGATATCATCTTCGCTCGTGTCCGGGTTGATGAAGCAGAATCGCGCGACCGTCTCGGGCCCGCTTGGGCTCCGCCATTTTGTCGGTGCGACGAGGGCAAAGCCCGATCGATGATTTGCCAGCGTCCAATCGCGATATTGGTCAGCCGTCCACCCGATCCGCCTGAATACAACACACGACAAACTAGGCTCGCGGACAAGTTCGACAAAAGGTGAGTCGGAAATTATCCGGCCCGCGATCCGGGCCAACTCGATCCCTCGTTCTATCGCCACCGTATATCGGTCGGTCCCGTGCATTGCCAGCGAGAACCAGAGCGGCAGGCCGCGAACTCGGCGCGTCAACTGTATCTGGTAATCGGCGGGGTTGAATCCTGAGATCGCTTCGTCATTGAAAATGTCCAGATACGAACCGTCCTGTGCGTGCGCCAGTTTGGCGGCCTCGGGTTCCCGGTAGATCACCGCCCCACAATCGTAAGGCGAGAAAAGCCATTTATGCGGATCGATAGTAACGCTATCCGCCTGCTCAATGCCATTGAATAAAGGGCGGACTGAGGGAGCGGCGAGTGCCCCGCCGCCATAAGCTGCGTCGACATGAAACCAAATACCATTTGCCGCGCACACGTCCGCGATCCCGGCAAGGTCATCGATGATGCCGCTGTTAGTAGTCCCTCCCGTGCCGATCACGGCAAACACCCGATCTCTATCAGCCGCGGCCATTGAACGGAGAGATTCCTGTAGCTGGGGTCCGCTCAACTTATCTTCGGTTTGGATCGTCACAACATCAGCGTCGATAACTTTCGCCATTGCTCTCACCGAGGAATGGGCTCCGTCCGAAGCTATCACGATGCCTCGGAGCACCTCGCGGCTCTCGTCCTGCCGCCGCCACGCCTCTCGTGCAGCTACCATCGCCGACAAATTCGCCGCCGTTCCGCCGCTTGTGAAAACGCCAAACGTACCGTCGGGCATTCCGGTCAGCGATACCAGCCACTTCATCGCCTCATTCTCCGCAAATATACAGCCCGCTCCCTCGAGCCAGTAAGCTCCGTGCACACTCGCCGCCGATGTAACGAGATCAAAGAGCACTGCCGCCCGTGTGGGCGATGCCGGCACAAAAGCCAAATGCCTCGGGTGATCGATCGCCACCGATGCCTTCACCAGAACATCACGAAACAGCTCAAAGGCCCGTTCGCCGCCAATTCCTTGGCGGGTCACCGTTTCGCCGACGATCGAATGAAGCTCGGCAGCCGTTTTTGGAAATCCCAGTTGCGGCTGAGTATCAGAAATGCGGCCGATCGCAAACTTGATGACGTCAAGCGACATCTCGACCAGGTCAATGTCAACATTATGCATAATGATCAGCCCTAAGCTGTTCGATAAGGATACGCGAAAGTCATTAGCAGAGCGAGACTAACCACCGTTCCGGCGGATCATCATCTTGCTAACGCAGCCATCCGATTGGTAATGTATCAGGTAGCAAACCAACGGTGTCCGACAGTCGTTGAATCAAAGCTGCACCCGACCTATGAGCGATACGTTTTCGTCAGAAGCAATCGACCCTGCCGATGCGTTTCGCCATTTTCGCGATCGGTTTCATATTCCGAAGGCAGCCGACGGCAGCGACGCTATCTATTTCACCGGCAATTCTCTTGGGCTGCAGCCGAAGACCGCTCGCGAATACATAAACGCCGAGCTCGACGATTGGGCACGGCTCGGTGTCGAAGGCCATCTGCATGCGAAGCATCCGTGGCTTCCTTATCACGAATTTGTGACCGCTTCGCTCGCCCGTCTCGTCGGAGCAAAGCCGATCGAGGTCGTGGCAATGAATTCGCTTACGGTAAACCTGCACCTTTTAATGGTCTCGTTCTACCGACCGACGAATGAGCGGTACAAGATCGTGATCGAAAAGGGTGCATTCCCCTCCGATCAATACGCCGTCGAGTCGCAATTGCACTATCACGGGTTTGGAATTCCGCCTTTAGGCGGCTCGTTCCCGTCAGACAGTGCTGGCGAGCGCAAGCCAGCTAAAGCTGGAACTCCAAACTCTGGAACTCCAAACATCATCGAACTCGCGCCGCGCGATGGCGAAACGTATCTCCGCACCGAAGATATCCTAGAGACCATCGACCGGGAAGGCGACCAGATCGCGTTGATCTTGCTTGGCGGCGTAAATTACTACACCGGCCAGGCATTTGATATGCAGGCAATAACTGAGGCCGGCCATCGGAAAGGCTGCGTTGTCGGTTTTGATCTTGCACATGCTGCGGGAAATCTTGAGTTGAAATTACACGATTGGGATGTCGATTTTGCGGCTTGGTGTTCGTACAAATATTTGAATGCCGGGCCGGGCGGGATCGCCGGCATTTTCGTACACGCGCGACACGCCCATTCGTTTGATCTGCCGCGTTTTGCGGGCTGGTGGGGGCACGACAAAGAGACGCGTTTCCTTATGGGGCCCGAATTCCGGCCTCTCGCCGGTGCCGAAGGCTGGCAGCTTTCAAATCCGCCGATCTTTCAGCTTGCCGCTCTTCGTGCTTCGCTCGAGATATTTGACGAAGCGACAATGCCCGCTCTCCGCGAAAAATCGGAAAAGCTCACTGCTTATCTCGAACAACTTCTGGCCCGTATCGAAAACGACCGCATATCCGTTATCACTCCGGATGATCCGGCACAGCGAGGCTGCCAGCTGTCGATCCGCGTTAAGAATGCGGACAAATCGCTTTTCGACGCGATCACCGAACGCGGCGTGGTCGCCGACTGGCGCGAGCCGGACGTTATCCGCGTCGCCCCGGTCCCGCTATATAATACTTTTGATGACGTCGATCGCTTCGCGAAGATCTTGAGTGAATGCATCTAGTAAGAACCAATGGCCAACCGCACCGAGAAAGAATGGGAACGCATCGCTAGTCGGCACGACACCTCGCTGATGAGTTATATCTCCATCGCTTCAGACCTTGACGATACCGCGTGGCGTTCACCCGTTGCTGACGGAAAATGGTCGCCAATGGAGATAACCGAGCACCTTCGGGCCGCCTATGAGATCCTGCTTCGCGAGCAGGAAACAGGCGTTGGACTTCGGCCGCGATCGGGCTTTTTTCTCCGAACCTTTCTTCGGATCGCAATTCTTCCGGCCATCTTTCGCAAGCGGAGTTTCCCGGCGGGAGCCAAGGCTCCGAGCGAGATCCGGCCCATTAATTGCATCGAGGACCGCACCGAAGCTCTGACCAAACTTCGCGAGTTGGGCGAACGCTGCGCCGCCGTTCTTGGAGAGAAACGCTCTGACCCAAATGCGAAATTGACGCATCATCTCTTCGGCACGCTGACGCCTGCCAAAGGGCTCGACTTTGTTACAATTCATCTAGAGAACCACACGCGGCAATTGCCGACCAAGCATGAGTAACGAACGAGTAACGATAATCGGTGCGGGCCTTGCCGGCTCTTTACTTGCAATTTATCTTGCCAAACGTGGCATCGACGTCACCATCTTCGAAGCCCGCAGCGATATGCGCAAAGAGGCTGTCGAAGCCGGCCGGTCGATCAATCTTGCTTTATCCGACCGAGGGATTGCCGCACTTCGCGAGGTCGGCATGGACTCGTATATGCTCGCCGAAGCCGTCGCCATGACCGGCCGCATGATCCATTCGCCCACCGGCGAGACCAAGCTGCTGCCCTACAGCGGCCGCGAGGGCGAATTCATCAATTCTGTCTCGCGTTCGGGCCTGAACATCGCCTTGATGAACGAGGCAGAACGATTCCCGAACGTCCAGATCATATTTGATGAACGCTGCACAGACTTTGACACTGCCAGCGGCGAAGTGAGCTTTGCCAGTGGACGCACGATGCGGGCGGATACGGTAATAGCAACTGATGGTGCCGGCTCGCCTGTGCGTCAAGCGATGCAAAAACAAATGCCGGATTTTGAGTTCTCGTCCGTCTTTCTAGATCACGGCTATAAGGAACTTCATATTCCGCCGATTCGTGAATTTCGCTCTAAGCCAGAGTTCATTACCTCCGCAGGAACGTGGTTTGCCATAGAATCAAGCGCACTTCATATATGGCCCCGCCATCAGTTTATGATGATCGCTTTACCAAACTTCGACGGCAGTTTTACGTGCACGCTGTTCCTCGATAAAGCGGAGTTGGAAGCTCTCGATACTGGTGACAAAGTGCTTGAGTTCTTTAAACGAGAATTCCCCGGCGCAGTTCCATATATGCCGACGCTTGTAGGAGACTTCTTTGACAACCCGACCGGCAATCTAGGCACGATAAAATGCTGGCCGTGGAGCGTCGGCGGCACGGTTCTGCTGCTCGGCGATGCGGCGCATGCGATCGTTCCCTTTTATGGTCAGGGTATGAACTGCGCGTTTGAGGACGTTCGCGTGCTCGATTCGCTGATCGAAAAACACGGAACAGATTGGGCCGCTGTCTACGCTGAATATGGCGAACTTCGCAAGGTAAACACCGACGCTATCGCCGACCTCGCCGAAGAGAATTTTTACGAGATGCGCGACGCCACCGCCGACCCGGTCTTTCAACGCAAACGCGAGCTAGAAACGCGCCTCGAGCAAGCGTACCCCGACTATTTCTCAAAATACTCGATGGTGACATTTCGCGAGGACATGCCCTATTCCGAAGCCCGCGAGCGCGGCAACGCGCAGGACAAAGTATTAATGCAGATATGCGCAGAGACCGAGGATGTAGGCGGGCTCGACCTTGATGAAGTGGTGCGATCCGTCCGCGGACCTAAGCCTTAGCCGGTCGCTTTGACAGTCTTTGCTTTTGCCGGGATCGGCGTGCCGGACAGTGTAGCCAGCAGCTCGAGCATCTCGTTATGGTCCCGCAGACGGTAGCGAGCTACAGTGTTCTGACTCCCGACGTGCACGGTCCAGGTATCAGGTCCCATTTTCTCGAACAGGTCCTCATCGGTCGTATCGTCGCCGGCCGCGAGCATGAAATCGAAGTCTGGTTCGTCGTGCGTCATTTGCGCTAGCACGTCCGCCTTGTTTGCCCAGATCAGCTTCACCTCCACATTCTTGCGGCCCTGAATTGCCCGCAGCTGGGTATCTGCCAGCAGTTCATCGAGCGTCGAATTAAGTTCATTCGCCAGCCATTCGCCGAACTCCGGGTCGGACATTCGGTAATGCCAAACGAGCGAAAATTCTTTCTCCTCGACATAGCTTCCCGGCGTCCGGTCCGCAAAATGTTCGAGCACTTCAAAAACTTCTTTCTTCCAGTTATCGGGCACGTTCGGATGCGAACTGGTCCATTCTTTTTCCGCGGGACGCAGCATCACGGCTCCGTGCTCGGCCGCCAGCCAGAGGTTCGGTATCTTGGCAAACCAGCGTTCCAGGTCAGATTTCGCACGGCCTGAAACGATCACAACCGTGTTCCGCGGGTCCGCGGCCACACCAAACAGTAACGTCTTGAGTTCGGGTGGAGGAATAGCATCTTGTGCCCGCTGCGAATAGCCAACGAGAGTTCCGTCGTAATCCAGCAGGATTAGACGTTTTGAAGCTTCTTCATACGCAGCAGCGATCTGAGCTTTCGGCAATCGCTGCGGCCGTCCTGCGTCGGCCTTCTTGCGCGAGGCCGCGGCATCGGCAGTGTTGCGCACGAATCTCGCTCCCCACGTGAATACATCGTTACGCAGGACACGTTTGTAAAGCGCGGCCATCCGGTCACGCTTCTCATCGATCGGCATGTTGAGCGCACGGACGATCGCGTCTGCGGTCCGATCTTCGTCGTACGGGTTGATCTGTATCGCCTCGCCCATCTCGGCCGCGGCACCTGCAAATTCGCTCAGGATCAAAACGCCATCGCCGTCCAGCTTACACGCAACATATTCCTTGGCGACCAGATTCTGCCCATCGCGAAGCGGCGTCACAAGCGCGGCGTCAGCGACGGCATAGAGTGCCGCTAACTCCTCCTGCGAAAGGCTCCGTCGCATATAGACGATCGGCGACCAGGTGGGCGTCGAGAAGCGGCCATTGATCTGTCCGACGAGTTCGTCGACCTCTTGCTGTAAGTCTTTGTATCTCGGAACGTTCCCCCGTGACGGTACCGCGACCTGGATAAGCGTCACCTTCCCCTGCATGCGACGGTGCTTCACCAAAAACCGGCGAAACGCTCGCAACCGCTCAGGAAGGCCTTTTGTTATATCCATCCGATCGACGCCGACCAGAAGCTTGACGCCCGTGTACTTTCCGCGAAATTCGGAGATGATCTCTTTTGTCTTTTCCTGTTCGAGAATGTCGCGAAAACCGAGCGGCGCGATGCCGATCGGCTGTGCTTCCAGCCTGATCTGCCGGCTGCCAAGGCTTATGCGGTCCATCGAACTCCGAATGCCGTTCACCCTTAAAAGCGATGAACGAAAGTTCTGCAAATACCGGTGAGTATGAAAGGAAATGTAGTCGGCACCGAGCAGACCTTTTAGCACTTCGTCGCGCCGCGGCAGCACGCGAAAAACGTCCGACGACGGAAAAGGTATGTGCAGAAAGAAGCCTATGCGTGCATCAGGCACGGCCTCGCGGATCATCTGGGGCAACAGCATCAGCTGATAATCGTGTATCCAAACGAGGTCGCCGGGCTGCAATTCTTTGACGACGGCATCGCGGAAGATCTCGTTAGCACGCACATAATCCCGCCAATTGTTTGTTGTGAAATCGAACAGGCCCGGAAAGGAATGAAAGAGGAACCACAGCGTCGCATTCGAAAATCCTTCGTAATAACCCTTAACGATCTCCGGAGGCAGATCGACCGCGATGCAGTTTTCTTTCTCTCGCCACTCATCAAGGACCTGCTGGCGTTTTGGATCGCCTTTGGCAGAACTTTCGCCGCTCCAGCCGATCCAAATGCCTCCGTTTCGCTCGAGCAGCGGATCCATTGCCGTTGCAAGTCCGCCTGTACTTCTACTGCTTTCCCAACCGCTCCGCTCCTTTGTCAGCGTCATCGGCAAGCGGTTTGAAACGACGACCAGCCTTCCGATTTCGGGTTGCGGATCGTCTGTTTTGTTTGGCCCCTTTTTCTCCATACAACTTCAAATATCGACGCTGCGACCCCACGAATATACATCTCCGCGCGACCTTTTGATCAATTCTGTATTCTATAAGACTAAAGGACTTGCCCACCGGATGCAAGAAATTCGCGCTCCTACCCTTCGGAACATAAGGTATCTATAGCGTTTCCTGTCCACCTGTTTTCATATTAGGATAGTAGCCATGGCCGCATTATCAACTCTCGAAAAAGATCCGCTTTGGTATCAGGACGCGATATTCTACGAAGTATTTGTTCGGGGATTCTACGACTCAAGTGGAGACGGTATCGGCGATTTCCGCGGGCTCACCGAAAAGCTCGAGTATCTGGAATGGCTCGGTATCGACTGCATTTGGCTTCTCCCGATGTACGAATCGCCGCTCAAAGACGGCGGTTACGACATCTCCGATTACTACTCGATTCTGCCTGAATATGGCACGCTTGACGATTTTCAGGCGTTCCTGGAAGCCGCACATGCCCGCGGGATCCGCGTCATCGTGGACCTCGTTATCAACCACACCTCCGATCAGCATCCATGGTTTGTCGAGTCGCGCAGCACTCGTGACAACCCGAAGCGAGACTGGTACGTCTGGAGCGATACGAACGAGAAATTTACAGATGTCCGTATAATATTTACCGATACCGAAAGGTCGAATTGGGCGTGGGATGAAACGACGGGCCAATTTTATTGGCACCGATTCTTCAGCCACCAGCCCGACCTGAACTTTGACAATCCGGACGTTCGCCAGGCTGTACTTGAGGTGCTTTCGTTCTGGGTCGAGCTTGGTGTTGACGGATTTCGGGTCGACGCTGTTCCTTATCTGTTCGAACGCGAAGGCTCGATCTGTGAAAACTTGCCGGAGACGCACGGATTCGTCCGCGAACTTCGCTCGCATGTCGAAAAGAATTTTCCCGGAACTCTGCTTCTCGCCGAGGCCAATCAGTGGATGGAGGATGTGGTCGAATATTTTGGAAAAGGCGACGAGTTTCAGATGTGTTACCATTTCCCGATAATGCCTCGCCTTTTCGCCGCACTTCGCCGTGGCGACAGCCGCCCGATCAACGAGATAATGGAACGCACGCCGGACATTCCCGATGGCTGTCAATGGGGAATGTTCCTGCGAAATCATGACGAACTTACGCTCGAAATGGTGACCGACGAGGAGCGCGACTACCTTTACACCGAGTATGCCAAGGATCCGCGGATGCGGCTGAACCTGGGTATTCGGCGGCGGCTCGCTCCGCTTCTGGACAACAGCCGGCGGCGCATTGAGCTGCTTCATGCACTGCTCTTCAGTTTGCCGGGCAGTCCGTTTCTTTACTATGGCGACGAGATAGGAATGGGCGACAACGTTTATCTCGGCGACCGCGATGGCGTCAGAACGCCTATGCAATGGTCGCTTGACCGCAACGCCGGCTTTTCGCGAGCCGATTTCGCGCAGCTTTATTTCCCCGTAATAATGGATCCGGTCTATGGATATCAGGCCGTGAATGTCGAAGCGCAAAAGCGTTTCGACACTTCGCTTCTCCACTGGATGCGGCAGATCATCCATCGGCGAAAGAAGCACAAGGTCTTTGGCCGCGGGTCTTTCCGAGCGATCGATCCGGACAACACGTCCATCTTCGCGTTTACGAGAGAATGGGACGGTGAGATCGCCCTATGCGTTTTCAACCTTTCGAATTTTCCGCAGCCGACAGTGCTCGACCTTGCCAGATACGTAGGCCACACGCCGGTCGAGATAACCGGAAATACAACCTTCCCGGCCATAACAGACGCCTCGTATCAGTTGGCTCTTGCACCGCTTGGATTTTATTGGTTTATGCTGACGAGCGAGAATAAGGAAGCGGACGCAGCATGAACGATCCGCACCAGAAACCGCAGTCCGGACTGGCGATAGACATTTCCATCCCGCTGCGGTTCAACGGCCCGCAGCCAAATGCATATGGTGTTGATGCAGCATGGTCCGAACCGGTAAAGGCAGGCGAACTTATAGGCGATACGCGGCAGGGCGGCAGCGTAAACTTCGAGCAGTACACTTTCATCCCGCATTGTAACGGCACCCACACCGAATGCGTCGGCCACATCACCAACGAACGAGTTTCGGTTCGCAACTGCCTGACCGAAATCCTTATCCCCGCAGTTTTGATCTCAGTCGAGCCGTCAGAACCGCCTGCGTCAGCGGGCGGCCAGTTCGCCGGCGACAAAGTCCTTACCGCAGATTCGCTTGCCGAAAAGATCGCCTCTATTCAAAGTGATATTCCGAATTCCGCATTCCGCATTCCGCATTCAAAGGCTCTCATCGTTCGCACACTGCCCAACGACGACCGCAAACTGAACGCCCGATACGGTGAAACAAACATCCCACCATACTTCGCCGCCGATGCAATGCACCTGATCGTCGAACACGGATTCACGCACCTTCTGGTCGATCTGCCGTCTATCGACCGCATTTTCGACGAGGGAAAGCTTATAAATCACCGCAT
>JBBQTV010000076.1:0-15256 GCA_038212935.1 Pyrinomonadales bacterium
AGGAGAAAAAATGAAGATCAGATCTTTTGCAGGAATAATGTCGGCGGTGTTTACTGCTTTGTTTTTTGTTGCGGGAGCATCGGCTCAGGGAGTCATCATTCCCGTTCCATGCGATATGCGGCCATGCAGGCCGCCGCGTCCGATCCCTCGCCCGCAGCCCTTGCCAAACGTGCTTCCTGTAAAATCGATCAAACTTGATACCAAGATTGTTGGTCAGGTGGCGACGACACATGTCGAGCAGGTTTTTAGGAACGATACTCCACACATGCTGGAGGGAACTTACTTTTTTCCGATCCCCGAGAATGCATCGATCATCGAGTTCTCCATTTGGGAGAACGGTAAAAAGCTCGTCGGCGAAGTCCGCACACGCGAAGAAGCAAGGCGGATCTATGATGCCATAGTTCGCAGCCAGCGCGATCCGGGCCTGCTCGAATATGCTGGCAAGGATCTATTTCAAGCATCGATCTTTCCAATTCCTCCGAACTCCGACAAGAAGCTTGAGCTCACATACTCGCAGGTTCTGAAAGCCGAATCGGGCACTGTCGCCTATCGCTATCCGCTCGGAACCGGCCGCAACCTTTGGCGGAATCAACGGCCCGGTATTGAGTCTTCATCGGCAATCATGCCGACACAAACGTTTGGGACTGTCTCGGGGTCGATAGAGATCTCTGGCAAAGGCGTGCTTCGAAATGTCTATTCGCCATCTCATGACATCGACATAAAGAAAAAGAACGACCGCAATGTTGCAATTTCTTTCGAGACCAAGAACAACGACTCGGACCTCCAATTGTTTTACGGAGTTGCTGACGAAGATTTCGGGATGTCACTCATGACATATCGCGAACCCGGCAAAAATGGTTATTTTCTGATGATGCTTTCACCGCGTGACGATATATCGGAACGCGAGTTAGTCAACAAAGACATAGTGTTCGTCATAGACACAAGCGGCTCGATGGCTGACGAAGGCAAGATGGACAAGGCTCGCTCAGCTCTCCTCTTTGGAATTCGGACGCTTCGGGATGGCGATCGCTTCAATGTGATCAGTTTCGCCGGCGAAGAGCACTTGATGGAACGCGGCCTCATAAAAGCCGATGCTGCCGGCAAACGTCGCGGCGAGGAATTTGTCAATAAACTCCGGCCCACCGGTGGAACCAATATTAACGACACGCTTATCACCGCTTCAAAGCAATTCGAAGCAGGAAACCGTCCGAAGATGATGGTGTTTATGACCGACGGCCTTCCTACGGTGAGCGAAACAAACCCCGAAAGTATAATTGCTAACCTTGCTAAGGCCCGAGGTGTCGATGTCCGTATCTTCCCGTTTGGCTTTGGTTACGATGTAAATACTGCATTGCTCGACAAACTTGGATCGGCAAACGGTGGAATTTCTGACTATGTTCAGCCTAAGGAAGATCTGGAGATCAAGGTCTCGAATTTCTTCACACGGGTAAGTTCGCCGGTACTTTCCGATCTGGAGATCGACTTTGGCCAGGTTCAGACCGAAATGATCTATCCGCGAAAGCCGGGAGATATCTTTAAAGGTATGCAGCTCGTTATGATCGGTCGATACAAGAATGATAGTGACCTGCAAAACGCTGTAATGATCGTAAAGGGCAAGGCAGGAAAGGAGTCGCGGAGCTTTAGCTTCGGCAACCTTGATTTTCCGGTACGCGCGATCGAAAACGATTTTCTTCCGCGACTTTGGGCGAGCCGCCGCGTCGGATGGCTAGTCGAAGAGATCCGGGTGAATGGCGAGAAAAAAGAGCTTAAGGATGAGATCGTCGATCTCGGGACGCGATACGGGATTGTCACGCCGTACACGTCATACCTGGCCACGGACGGAAGTTTTGTTTCCACCGAACGCGACGCACGAGGGCTCGCACGAATGGCTCCGGGAGCGGCAAAACGCATCGCTGAAAGAAGCGGTGCCGATGCTGTCCAGATGAGCGTTCAGCAAAATGTCCAGAAATCGAATATCTCGATCGCCTCTCGCGATGACGAGTCTTCGGAGAATCAGGTTTTGGTCAGGAGGACGATGAACAATCAGTTTGTCGGCAACAGAAACTTCTTCCTGGAAAACAACGCGTGGGTTGACGCGGAATATAAGTCGGACACCAAATTACCAGAGGTCCGTGTCCAATTCGCAAGTGACGAATACTTCGACCTTGTCGAAAAGGATCGCGAACTGGCCCAGTATTTTGCGATGGGCGAAGAGGTCGTAGTTGTATGGAAAAACCGCGTATATCGGGTCACTAAATAGTGAAGTAGGGCAAATCAACTCGCAAGGAGCCGTCAAGAAATCGGTGATGTATGCTGTGATAGAATTTATTCTATAAGGCGACATCATCTTTTTCTTCATTAGGGGAGGTATATTTTAGTGCATTTTTGGGTTAGATGTTTTTTCTCTTGTTTCATCACCGCAACCCTTTTGGTTCCCGTAATCGGACAAACGAGTTGGCGATCGCACGATCCAATAACTAAGGGCGACCTCATCGCGATCTACTTTACATCTTCGGATCGCGGATGGGTTGCCGGAGATGACGGCTTTCTTGCGTCTACAACGGACGGCGGAAAAACGTGGTCACAGGTTGAACTCGGAACAGAAGAAAACATCAACGAAATATATTTCCGCAACGATAAGAACGGCTATTTGGTTGCTGGCCGCAAGGTCTTTATCACTTCGGACGGCGGTAACAGTTGGTCAGAAACGGTGTTGGTCAAACCTGGCATTATACGCGACGGTACTCCCGAATTCCTCAGCATCCGGTTTGCCGATCGCCGGCGAGGCATAGTGGTCGGATCGGTTTTGAACCGCCAAGGGAACGTAATTGATTCACTTGTCATGCGGACCGTAGATGGGGGCGAAACTTGGCAGCGTGTTTCAGTTCCATCCCGATACGAATTATTTCATCTCGATTTTGTTGGGAGTGAGCGCGTTTGGATAGTAGGCGACCGCGGCGTTATCTTGGCATCGTCAGATGGCGGTTCGACGTGGATCAAGCAAGATTCTGGAACCGTTAGGGCATTGTACAATGTCGATTTTCGCGATAGGAAAGATGGCTACGCGGTTGGCGCCGGCGGGACAATTCTTCGAACTGAGAGTGGCGGCGATAATTGGGCTGTTGTACGGACAAGTTTTCCAGCGACCTTCATGCGTGTCGATTTTGCTGATGATAAGAATGGCTGGATCGTCGGCCATGGCGGCACTATTTTGCGTTCTGGTGACCGAGGCCGCAGCTGGGTCAAGCAGGAAAGTAGCACTGACGAAAGCCTTTACGGCCTCTTCATGATGCGGCGATATGGCTGGGCGATCGGAGCCCGCGGGACCCTCATTCAATACCTTCAATAAAAAAACCTCAAATTACCTTTTTCATTAACACTTTTGTAAAAGGTGTGTTATCTTACATCACAGTTTCTACACGGAATCCTTCCTTTCATAAGGATTCGTTATATTACTAAAACGTTAACTTGGAGGAAATGATGGGCAATCTACCTTTCGCGAGAGCATTTGCGATCATGGCAATTCTGCTTTCGGTAAGCATCGTGGCCATTGCGCAGGAAACAACTGGTGGGATCGAGGGCTATGTTAGAGACCCTACGGGAGCGGTGGTTCCGAATATTACGGTGACGATCAGCCGAGCTGCAGGCCAAGCCGGCGAAGTCAATATCGGAGCAGGCATCGGGTTTCGCCGTAATGTAAGCACAAACAGCAACGGTTTTTTCCGAGCCTTGCAAGTCCCTCCGGGACAATACGACGTTTCTACTGAAGCTTCGTCCGGGTTCGGAGAATCACGCTATCAGAATGTACTCGTCAATATTGGCCAAACCACCCAACTATCGATAACGATTAACCCCGGTGGGGCATCTGCTATTGTCGACGTCTCAACGTCAGACGCACAGCCGGTCGACACCACCAGCAGTGCAGTTCAGACAAGCATCAGTGCACAGGATATTGAATTGCTTCCAAAGGGCACTGGATTCACTAGCCTCTTAAGGTCCGTACCCGGAACTCGTCCTGAGTCTAGAACGGGTGGTTTTTCGGTAGACGGTGCATCCGGAGCAGAAAACGTTTTCGTTATAGACGGACATGAGGTAACCAATTACCGTACGGGAACTTTGAACGAAACTTATAACATCCCCACACAGCTAGTTCAGGAAGTGCAGGTTAAATCCAGTGGATTCGACGCGGAATACGGCGGAGCCACAGGCGGCGTCGTTAGTATAGTGACCCGTGGTGGCAACAATGTCTATCATGGTGAATTCGGACTTCAGTTTGAAACGCCCAAACTTAATAGTGGTCCGAGGCAGTTACTTGCGGGTACTAGTGCCGCTTCCGGGCCATTCACGGCCTCGCCGGCGTATTATCAGCCTCCCAAAGCTGGAGGGGTAAATTTTTTCCCAACAGCGAACCTAAGCGGGCCGATCGTGAAGGATCGGATATGGTTTTCGGGGAGTTATACTCCTCAAATCTTCAACACTGATGTCGAGACCCAATACCTTACGGCTACTCCGGTCCCAGGGTTGCCGGTTACTACTGCGCGATATAGCAGGAAGACGAAATACGAATATGCGTTCGGGCGACTGGATGCCAACCCATTTGACAACCTTAGACTCACCGGAACATATCTGTGGAATCCTGTAATTCAAGAAGGCAGCATTCCGGGGACAGGATTTTCAAATGTCACTTCGTCTGCGTTTGTTTTTAATAACACAGGTATACAGACGGCCAATTTTGGCCCCGGCATCGGAATATTGCCGGAAACTGAATACAGATCTCGCCAGGGGGGCCGTCAGAACTCGAATGTCGTTACGTTCTCAGGCGTGTACACTCCGTTCAGTAGTGTGGTGTTAAACGGACGCTATAGCCGAGGATTTCTGAATGAGAAATTAGGCAACTATTTCGTCCCGGCTTTTGTCCAGATCGCATCGTGCGGCAACACCTCGGGCGCTGCTTTCCCTTGTTCGACAACCGGGTCGAGCTCGATCACCCGGAGAGACATATCTATTCGGGAAACTTATGAATTTTCAGGCTCGTACATATTTAATGGCGGCGGGCGACACGAACTAAAGGGTGGCTACCAGCGTTATGCGATCTTCAATGACGTTCAGTCCGGAAACAACTCTTTAGGCCAGCTTCGATTTTTTATCGGCACGCCGATATCCAGCCTCCAGCCAGGCGTAACAGATACACCGGGTTCTATTGGATCTGCCTCGTTCCGACGCACGGGAACACGAGGACAGGGATCCAATCTAAGCCAAGGTGTATTTATACAGGACAAATGGCAGCCGATTAATCGATTGACTTTGAACTTCGGTGTTCGCTTTGAGAAAGAAAACCTTCCGACGTTCAACGGCCTCCCCAGCGGAGTCGATTTTGGGTGGGGCGATAAGATCGCACCGAGGCTCGGATTTGCCTATGATATTTTCGGAGACGGTAAAACGAAGGTCTTCGGCAGCTACGGCAAGTTTTTCGATCGCGTTAAGTTCGCACTTCCTCGTGGGTTATTTGGCGGTGACATCTTCCTCGAAGATTATTTTGAGATATTTCCGGGCCAGACAGCCTCAGATTTTAATATCGACAATGTTGTTGGAGGGTATGTAGGTCCGAGTGTTTGCCCTGCGTCGGGAACGATTACTGCGGGGGCACTTAGTAGATGCCAGCGAAACCTCCGTGTGAACGCAAACGAACCAAATGCTTCTCCTTTTACAAGCGGGGCCGTCGATCCCAACTTGGAGCCGTTTCAACAAACCGAACTTACGTTCGGAGCTGAACGGCAATTGAATAATAACTACGTTTTCCGCGTGCGTTACACGTATAAGAACGTCGACGAAGCCGTTGAGGATGCTGGTATTGTCAACGAAGCGGGTAGTGAAGCGTACATTATCGGTAATCCGGGGCGGGGGCTGCATTTGCAGACTCTGGAAACCCTTGGTTATGTCAAATCGATCAGGCCTGTGCGACGGTACGATGGTTTGGAATTCGTTCTAGAAAAACGTCTGTCGAACAACTGGTATTTCAATGCCAATTACACCTACAGCAGGCTCTTCGGCAACTACACCGGACTGTCGAGCTCGGATGAGGCCCACCTGGTAAACGGAAGGCTTTCACCTGGCGTCAGCCGTGCATTCGATCTACCTTTCATCGGATTCACCGCCACGGGCGAGCCGGACAACGGCCGATTACCTACCGACCGTCCCCATGTGTTCAACTTCTATGGGGCATATATTGTCGACTGGGCAGGGTCGAATACTACTGAGATCTCGGCTTTCCAGACGATTACATCCGGCACGCCTCAGACAACATCGATATATGGACAGTCGAGTGTAACGCCGCAGATATTTTTACCCAGAGGAGATCTCGGGCGGTCGCCTACGTTCTCTCAGACGGATATGAATGTCACCCATCGATACAAGTTTGGTAGGGACAATCGCTATACGATGGCCTTTGATCTAAGTGTCAATAACGTTTGGAATCAGGACACCGTGTTAGCGATCTATCCTACGATGAACACCACAACGGGACGACCCAATGATGCGGCTATGTTCCCCGGTGCTCCTGCAGCGCAGCGACCTAGACTATATGCTAACGCGTATATTACAGGGGAATTGCTGCAGCCTATTCTAGATCGAATTGCAAACACGCCTGGAGCAAAAGACAATCGGTACAAAATGCCGCAGATCTTCCAGGGCCCGCGTGACGTACGCTTCGGATTCAGATTCATTTTCTAGAAGTTTTTTCTAGAATAGTTTTAGCTCGCCGGGTTTCGACCGGCGAGCTTTTTTTTCGAAAATGCCTTAGGGGGACGACGATCGGTTGATTTGGGCGAGTGATCCGCTGAATTGCGGAGGTCGGCCTTAACCTTCGTCTTAGCCAAGGCATTTTTTTCATGTTGGCAACGGATGGTGATATTCGGGCATCTTGATTAATGGATGAGAAAGTCCGAAGAGTTGGCAAGCCGATGAACTTCCTGCTTTCTGGTTCCTCCTGTTTCTACTAGTGCTCGCCGGATCGTTATTCGGCGAGCTTCTTTATTTTCGGCGACGGGCTTCGCGGACGATTCTTGCCTTCGTAGCAAGATCGTCTGCGGCAGGTAAGTGTTCCTTGGCCAATGAAAACGCATGGTCATCCAGGACTCTGGCACGACTGGCTAGATCCTGTCCAAATAGGCCTAATGAAACAAAATAGCGGAGTTGCGTTATAACGAAATCCTTTTCTTTTCTGGCGAGGCCTTTCTGAGGCTGCCATTCCACATTGCCATCAAGAAAGCCAATAAACGATGCGACCGAGCGATCGTCGACCACGTCGTGTCCGAAAATAACATTTTGCCGAAGCTGCTCCGGTGTTACATGTCCCACAACACGTCCGCCAACAATTTCACGGGCATAGAAGAATAGCGGATCGAGCAATCTTAATCGGCGCTTATCGGACTGCTCGCTGAAAGCTACCTCCGGTTCTATTCCATTGCCGCCGTAAACCCGTCTGTCGGTGATGGTGCGGGCAACGAAGGCTGCACGATCGATCAGATCTGCGCGAGTTGTATGTTGGTAGTAATCGTAAAGCCCGATATCAGAATAGTCGCGTTGGATGGTCCGGCCGCTCGGCGTGTAATATCTGGCGGAGGTCAGAGTCATACCTGCACCATGCGGAAGCTCCAGCACGTTTTGAACGAGCCCCTTCCCGAAAGTCCGTTCGCCAACAATGATCGCACGGTCATTGTCCTGTAGTGCTCCGGCAACGATCTCCGCTGCGGACGCAGTATCGCGGTCAACTAGCAGTACTAGTGGCAATGATTCGGGACTCCGGTTTCCAGAGAACCAGGCACGGTCTTCACCGGGCAGCCGGCCACGCTGCGAAAGTATCTTGCTGCCGAGTGGCAAAAACAACTCCGCGCTGGCGACGGCCTGATCAACAATGCCCCCACCGTTACCGCGAAGGTCGAGAACCAACGAGGTCATTCCTTTTGCCTTAAGGAGCTCGATCGAAGACCTGAGTTCTGACGCGGTTGAATAACCGAACCCCATACTTGCGTTTATATAGCCAGTCCCATCTTTCGTTACGAATGATCCTGAAACAGAGGGTTGAGCGATCCGCTGGCGATTCAGCGTGATCGTATCCATCTGGCCCGAATTTGCACGTTCCACAACCATAGTCACGGAGGTTCCGGCCGGCCCCCTCATAAGTTCTCGTATCTTGTACGAATCGAGGGCCGCTACCACGGTTCCGTCAACGGAAACGATGCGGTCTCCAAATCGAAGCCCCGCAGCCTCTGCCGCCGATCCGCTTGCAGATGCCAAAATGTATGTTCCGTAAATACCACCTTTTTCAAAGTTCACGATCGTAGAACCGGTTCCGATATATTCGCTTCGGTGGTCACCTAGAAGTTCTGCAAAATCCTCTGCATTGAAGTAATTTGAATGCGGGTCGAGAGACCGCAGCATTGCCCTTATCGACGCCGAAGTCGCTCTTGCAATTCCTTCATTCTTCGTTGAGGCATGATGATTCTCTATGATATCCAACGCCTCGCCTATATCTGAGACGATGACACGGGCTTTGGCACGAGCCGACGGCGGAGCATCATTTTTCGCTGAGCCAGTACTTTTGGAGGCGGAAAATGAATAGCCCGGCGAGATCTTAAATGGTTCGGCTGCCTCAAAGTCAACGTGTTGAGATTGCGGAAATGCAGCAAAGCTTGTCCCAATTAGAAAAGACAGCGCGAAACCTATCGATCTACAATTTGCCATATCCAGCTTCTTGAAGCTTCTCCGCAGCTTTGACCGCGTAAGAAGAATATCTACTTGGGGCAGGTAATGCTCCGACGGCGATAAAGTTATATTTGCCGAAATAAATACGCAATATGGGCAGTATTCCAGCGTCTATCGTTGAAAGTTGCAAAGATTTGCCTAACTCTACAATTTAAGTGAGAATCATCCTATGCCAGCCGAAGAAATAAGTGATCTTGACCGGAAATTAAGACGGCTCATCGAGACAGTAGATATCGCCAATTTGCTTACGGAACCACTGACCAAAGCCATAAACCAGCTTTTGCGTGTATCCGCCGCGGAATTCGATTCCAGCGAGGCCTCTGTTCTGATCCGTGACGGTGATGGCGGCGACCTGCGTTTCTTATCGGCGATTGGTGAGGTCGCGGATCAGTTGCTTGAACTTAAAGTTCCGGGTGGAAAAGGGATCGCGGGTTTCGTCCTTTCATCGGGTCAGCCTATGGTTGTATCGGATGTAGGCGAGGAAGAAAGCTTTTATCGAGAGGTCGACGAGGCAACCGGCTATTCGACGCAGATGATGCTCGCAACGCCCTTGCGGCACAACGATGAGGTGATCGGCGTTCTCGAATACATTAACCGCACCGGCTCTCCACCTTATAAACCATTCACTCCGGAAGAAATGGACAAGGCGGCACTTTGTGCCGAGGCGATCGCGTCCCTCGTTAATGCGTATGAATCTGCGAAACTTTTTCGCGATTTCGGAGAAATGGCTATCAGCCGCGATGCAGACGTCGATGCTGCCGAGATCCGGCACTGGCTTTCTGGTGTTCGTGACACGGCCCAGCATCGAGAGATGATGGACCTGGCGGTCCTGCTTCGCGAACTTGCTTCGCGCGGCGAGGAGGAACGTTTAATGTGCCGCGAAGTGCTCGAGTCGATTCTTCGTTACAGCGATACAAAAAGTGAGACAAGCTACCTTAGCTTTTGATCCCGAACCTACGATAAACGACAGCACCTGCGTTTTTCTATGACGACCGTAAAAGGTTTTGAGAAATCGACTTACGTTTTGCGGACTGCCCATTTTGAGCTTGACGAAAGCTGGAGAGAGGCAAAGGGTAAGGGTGTGTCCGTGGCTGTCATTGATAGCGGGATCGACACGACGCATCCGGACCTTATAGGCTGCGTTCGTAGTTCGGTAGAGGCCCGGATCGATAATAAGAGGATCATTTTTGATCCCTCAACCAGCGGCGACTCGGCCGGCCACGGCACTGCTTGCGCGGGCATTATCGCGAGGATGGTTCCGGAGGCTGAGATCTATAGTATCAAGGTACTGGGAGCGTCTGGCCTCGGCGACGGCCATGCCTTTCTGGCGGGCCTCGAATATGCGATCAAGATGCGATATCGCATTATAAATCTGAGCTTGGGTACAACAAAACCGCAATTCTTTGCACCGCTCCATGACCTCCTGGATAGGGCTTATCTTGCCGGCTGCGTTGTTGTTGCAGCAGCAAATAATCTGCCGCACCCTAGTTTTCCGTCCGTTTTTTCGTCGTCGCTTATCTCAGTCATCAAGAGCACGGAAACGGATCCGCTAAAGTTCGGGTTTCATTACGGCGAGATCATCGAATTGACCGCACCAGGCGTTAACATCCGCACCCCATGGCCTGGCGGCGGCCATCGCAATCTAACGGGTAATAGCTTTGCATGCCCTCATATAGCTGGAATAATTGCCCGCCTCCTGGAATGCCACCCGGACCTTACACCATTTCAGGTCAAGGCCGCTCTACATTCGATCGCGAAAGAGAACCTCAAGCAAATCGAAATAGCCGAAATGTAATTTTCTGCTTCCTTCGTTCCAAGATCAGTTTCCGCTATTGTCCAGCGCGTTTCGCACCGTCCTACCGAGAAAGTCCAAAGTGTAGGGCTTTTGAATAATCGTGACCGCGGCCAGATCAATGCCTTCGCCCTGTTTCGCATAAGGACTGTTCAAGATTTCTTCGCTGTATCCGGTCATAAAGACGACAGGAACCGGATGTCCGGCGTTCTCAACAATACGCCGATAGGCCTCCGATCCCCCTATTTTCGGCATCACGACGTCAAAGAGAAGTAGGTCAATCTTTTCGGCATTTTCCTCATAAAGTTTCAAGGCATGCTCTCCGTCTTCGGCCATCAAGACCGTGTATCCGAGGTTTTCAAGCACGTCGCGCGAAAGGTCTCGGAGCGCCTCTTCGTCGTCCGCGACAAGTATCGTTTCGCTTCCGCCTCGCGTCGAGATCTCCTGTACGTCCGGACGGGCGGCCACTTCATCTTCTACAGCCGGCAAAAAGATCTTAAAGGTCGTACCCCGGCCCGGCTCGCTATAGACCGTAATATGGCCGCCGTGCTGCTTTACGATCCCATGCGCCATCGATAGTCCGAGCCCGGTACCTTTATCAATATCCTTGGTGGTGTAGAACGGCTCGTATATCCTTGATATGGCGTCCGGCTCGATCCCAACACCCGTGTCACTAACCACGATTTGCGAATATCGGCCGGGCTTACAATCGGGATGTTGCCGCGCGTAGAATTCATCAAGTTCGATGACGTGAGTTTCGATTGCAAGCCGCCCGCCCGTCGGCATTGCGTCTCGAGCATTAAGGGTCAAATTCATTATTACCTGTTCGATCTGAGATGCGTCCGCGAAGACCGGAGCGACATCACCTTTTCGAAAGGTCACGGCTATATTGGCCCCGATCACGCTTTCTAGGAAAGTGAGCATGTTGGTGATCGCCTCATTCAGATCGATCACGCGGCGATCTAAGTGTTGACGTCTGCTAAAAGCAAGAAGTTTTCTTGTCAACGCTGAGCCGCGGTCGCCGGCTTTCTTGACCTCGACGAGGTTATGGCGGATCGGGTCGTTGCCACTCAGTTTTAGCAGTGCAAGTTCGGTGTGTCCGAGTATTGCTGTTAAAAGATTGTTGAAATCGTGAGCAATGCCACCCGTCAACGTGCCGATCGATTCGATCTTTTGCGCTTGCTGCAGCCTTGTTTCACTCTCGAGAATTGCACGCTCACTCTCTCGGCGGGGCGTAATGTCCTGAAAAACGACAACAGCACCAGAAAACGCACCGGTCACATCACGTATCGCCGCAGCGCTTAAAACTATCGGGACCTCGACGTCATCGCACGAGGTCAGAATCAGATCATCGTGTTCTACAGTCGGTGCTCCTGTTGTGGTTACCGCCGAAACGATGTCCATAATCGACTGTCCGGTACTCTCACGTTTTATTGCCAATATTTCCGAAAGGTGTTTTCCACCGGCATTCTCGCTGGAACAGCCAGTCAGCGACTCCGCCTCCGGATTCATAAAGGTTATTTTTCCTTCAGTATCCGACGCGATCACTCCATCGCCAATGCTCGAGAGGGTAGTCCGCAGTAATTCACTCCGCTGTCGGAGGCTGCTTTCGTACCCGCGTCTCCCGCTGACAAGTAGAATGATAAATGCAAAAACGGCGAGTACGCTGATGTTCGAAATTGCCCACGAGGCTAACGGAATGTCAGGATTAGTCCGATTCAAATACAGTGAAACTATCCACATCAACCCGAGCATAAAAAGCGCGGGTCCGCGGCCTAAAAACCAGGCAGCGGCGGCCAAGCCGGCCATGACAAGGAGCGAAAGATTT
Source organism: Pyrinomonadales bacterium (assembly GCA_038212935.1). Taxonomy (GTDB): domain Bacteria; phylum Acidobacteriota; class Blastocatellia; order Pyrinomonadales; family Pyrinomonadaceae; genus OLB17. The sequence continues at coordinate 12,384 of JBBQTV010000076.1, forward strand.
ACTGCGATCTCGAAATGACGGATCAGAAGAGTGATCGCCACAACTATGGTGAGGAGCAGCGAAGATAGTGCGTAGCGCGAAAGCGTGGAAAGATTTACGCTTGACATACATTTCTCCTAGACCCCGAACGGATCCGCATTAGTCCTTGTTGTGACGAGATCGGTCCCAATCAAGATCCAAATCATTTTGATTTGTTCGAGTTGGGAAGTCTGCCAAGCCAACGTTTGGACATCATATATGAATCCGACGAATGTCGCTACCATCATAATGGCATCAAATTGCTTTTCGACCGTCAAAATGGTTTGATTGGATTTAGACTTTTGGGTGTTTTCAGACAGAGAATGAGCGTCGACCAATGGGTATTTTGGTGAAATAGAATGTCGTTTACCTATAAACTGCCTCCACTTGAGATCGAAGGTTACACGTTGACGAACGGTCTCCGAGTTGTACTTAATCCCGATCCGGCGGTTCCGGTCGTTGCGGTCGCGGTCTACTACGACGTAGGCTCGCGTAACGAGCGTGAGGGCCGTACAGGTTTTGCCCATTTATTCGAGCACATGATGTTTCAGGGGTCAGCAAATGTTCCAAAAGCAGGCCATTTTCAGTACATCATGAAAGCCGGCGGTACGATGAACGGCACCACTTCCAGTGAGAGAACGAATTACTACGAAACGATGCCCGCCGATCAATTGCCGCTTGCCTTGTGGCTCGAATCGGACCGAATGCGTTCGTTAGCCGTAACGCAGGAGAATCTGGACAATCAACGGGATGCCGTAAAAGAAGAAAAACGCCTTCGGTACGACAACCAGCCCTACGGGCAGATCTTCGATATCATTTCGTCGATGATCTACAAAAACTTTGCGAACGCTCATTCAACGATCGGCTCGATGGAAGACCTTGACGACGCTACTGTCGAGGACGTTCAGGAATTCTTTCGGATGTATTATGCCCCGAACAATGCCGTTCTCGTTCTTTCTGGGTCCTTCGAGCCTGAAATTGCTAAGTCACTGATCGAGGCCCATTTCGGCGACATCCCATCGCAGTCCGCACCACCATCGATCGATGTCGCCGAACCGAGCGAAGTGGCAGACGATTATCGCGAATGGCATGACCCGCTCGCTCCGCTTCCGGCGTTCCTCCTTGGGTGGAAGATACCGCCAAGGCGAACGCCTGAGTTCAATGCGTTATTTCTCGCCGGCAAGCTTCTTTACGATGGCGACAGTTCGCGTCTCTATCAAAAACTTGTAAAAGGCGAAGAATCGGTTCTCCAGCTATTTGGGTTTACCGATGAACGCCGCGGCCCATCGAGCATATATGTCGGCGCGATCCCGAAACCTGAGCAAGACGTTAGCAGTATTAGAGCAACGATAATGACTGAGATCGAAAGCATCGCGGCCCACGGGCCATCGGCGGACGAGATGCAAAAGTTACATAATCAGCTGATAAACGACACGGTGCGAATGCGTCAGGCGTCAATGACACGTGCACAGCAGATCGCCGAGTACATGCTCTATGACGGTGATCCAAACCTGATCAACCATGAACTGGACGAGCTGCTCGCCGTTCGGCCGGATCAAATACGAAAAGCCGTCTCCGATTATCTTGATACTGAAAATCGTTCGCTCCTTGACGTCGTTCCCGGAGGCAAAGGCTGATCTAAGATAACTAACAATATGGGTGAAAACCGCGCTACAGCACCAGCCCCACTCGAACCGGTTCCGTTCAATATTCCACAGGCTTTCCGAACGACGCTGCCTAACGGCTTGCGGGTAGTGATCTTTGATGACGAACGCCTTCCGCTTGTTTCCTATCGAATGGCGTTCCTTTCGGGCAACTCGGCCGACCCGGAAGAAAGGCGGGGCGTTACATCCGCAATGATGTCGATGTTGACGGAAGGTACGGAAAAATATTCAAGCAGGGAACTTGCAGAGAAGATCGAACGGCTCGGCGCCAGCCTCAATGCCAGTTCCTCTGACGACTTTTCCGTCGTCTCGGCGTCGTCGCTGACCATGTATGGCGAGGACATGTTGCAACTGATGTCTGAAGCGATATTCGCGCCGACGTTTTCAGACGACGAACTCATCCTTTTCAAGAAAAATACGATCGAGAATCTAAAATTCCAGCGATCACAGCCAAATTTTCTCGCAAGCGAGCAGACGGCCCGGCTTATTTTCGGAAAACACCCATACGGGCATATTTCGCCCTCTCCGGCGGACATAGAGCGACTCGAACGCGGAGCTCTTGAGGCAGCTCGCCAAGCTACCTTTTTGCCGAACAACGCAGTGTTTATAGCAGTTGGAGATGTTCGCAAGGACGAGATCCTGCTACAGATCGAGGACCATTTTGGTGACTGGGAAGCGGGGGACAGGCACGTTCATAAGTGGGAATTGCCCAGTGATCGAAGTAGACCGACGCTCACTATAGTTGATCGGCCGGGGTCAGCTCAGGCCAACATTGTCATTTCGAATAAGACCGTTCCGCGGAACCACCCGGATTACTTTCCGGTGTTGGTGATGAACCAGATCCTCGGTGCTGGCGCTTCATCGCGAGTCTTTATGAACCTCCGCGAAGAGAAGGGCTACACGTATGGTGCCTACACGCGGTTCGATGCTAAGATGCTTGGCGGAAGCTTCGAAGCAACAGCCGAGGTTCGCACACCGGTGACGGGCGATTCGCTCAAAGAGTTCTTTTACGAACTGAACCGAATTCGCGATGAATCCGTTCTCGCTGATGAACTCAACGACGCCATAAGCTATTTAACGGGCGTTTTTCCCATCCGCGCCGAAACTCAGGAAGGGCTTACTAACTTGCTGGTCAATCAGGAACTCTACGGGCTGCCTCATGACTATCTGCAAAATTATCGAGATAATGTA
>JBBQTV010000077.1:0-15240 GCA_038212935.1 Pyrinomonadales bacterium
CGATGTGTCCGCCTCTGACATTAGCGTTGGCTCTTTCGCGCTTCGGCAAGGCAGTACGGCGACGTCACCGACGCTGAGGGCTGACGGCATCAGGATCGGCACGAGCTGGGCAAGCGTGACCGAAGGCACTGTCAAGCCGCCCGCCGGGACCGCTTTTATTGATTTGGACGGCGACGGCAAAACAGACCCGTCGATATTTCGACCGTCCGGCGGTAACGGGATCAACGAAAGCGAATGGTGGTGGCAGAATTCAGCCAGCGGAGCCGTCGGCGCCATCCCGTTTGGTTCCTCGACGGATATTATTACGCCAGCTGATTTCACAGGTGACGGCAAGACGGACATTGCGTTCTGGCGTCCAATCAATGGCTTCAATGCGAGATGGTTTATATTGCGAAGTGAGGATCTTTCGTTTTACGAATTTCCATTCGGCGTAGATGGCGACATCCCGATGCCTGCCGACTATGACGGAGACGGCGAGGCAGATCCGACGCTTTTCCGACCCTCAACCAACACATGGTTCTCACGTAGGTCCAGTGACGGCGAAGTGACGATCACAACATTCGGCGCGGCCGGCGACCTGCCGATAGCCGGTGACTTTGATGGCGACGGAAAAGCCGATATTGCGATCTTTCGGCCGACGGGCGAATCGGGTGGAGGCGAGTGGTGGTATTTGCGGAGTTCGGACGGAGGATATAGGGCGTACGCCTTTGGGTCGGCGACCGATAAAGCGGTTCCTGCGGATTTCACCGGCGACGGCAAATCGGATCTTTCATTCTGGCGGCCATCGACTGGCGAGTGGTTTGTCCTTCGTAGCGAAGACGAGACCTTCTTTGCATTTCCGTTTGGCATTACGACCGATACCCCGGTGCCGGGGGATTACGATGGCGACGGGGAAACTGACGCTGCCATATTCCGTCCGTCTGAGAACATTTGGTATATCCGCGGTTCTACCGCCGGCGTGTCTGTTATTCCTTTCGGCGCGAGCGGCGATCAACCGCTACCTAATTCATATGTAAGATAGCTCGATCACGTTACGATCCTAAAAAAGCCGTCTCGGAACTTCGAGGCGGCCTTCTTTTCGACATCAGCACATCGAGCCGCAGGATTAGCGATACCCAAGGCCTAAGCTTAATCTTTATTATCCGACTCATTACGCCGTGACCTGGCGTCGCTGGATCGGCGCATTCACGTATTAAAGCCACGCCGCAGCCCGTTTCAAGTCGAGGCTTAGTTTACCAGAATCTAGTTTTGAGTTTAATGAATTATTACGAAAGAACCGTTTCTGATTGATTTAAAAATCGATAAGTTGCAAAGTATTGGTGAATTCAACAATCGAGCAGGATCGGCATCCCGAGAGCCTCACAGAATTGAAGGGAATAATACCGGTTCACTAAAAACTAGGAGAAATTGATGAGAACTACTTTCACATTAAGAGCATTCATTTCGATCGCGGCAATCTTCGCCGCCGCGACGGCAGTTAGCGGACAGGCACCGCTTTTGGTCGATGATATTAACTATCCGGCAGGCGCCTTATTGATCGAAAACGGTTGGTCTTCGCATAGCGGAACCGGCACAAACACAATAGTCGCCGTCAGTCCCGGACTAGAATATAGCGGTTATCCGGGGTCGGGTATCGGAAATGCAGCGGGAATGACCGTATCCGGAGAGGACGTTCACCGGACCTTTGCTGCTCAATCGAGCGGAAGCGTTTACGCCGCCGTGATGGTCAACCTTTCCGAAGCCGCTACCGACGTGGTCGGCGGATATTTTTTCCATTTGAGCCCGGACCCGGTCGGCACAAACTTTCGCGGGCGCGTATTTGCCCGAAAGGACGCGAAAAACAACGTTTCGTTTGGCGTGTCCAAGGCCGGAACGAGCGCAGCAACAGTCGCTTTTACAGGCTTTACATATTCTCTGAACACGACCTATCTGCTGGTACTCAAATACACCTTCGTCGAGGGCGACGCTAACGACACCGTCCAACTCTTCATCAATCCGGTACTTCCCGGCGGCGAACCAGCAACCGCAACTTCGACGGCCATTGATGCGTCGGCCACTGACATTAGCGTAGGCTCGGTTGCATTGCGGCAGGGTAGTGCTTCCACATCGCCAACGCTGAGAGCTGACGGGATTAGGGTCGGAACGACCTGGGCGAGCGTGATGGACGGCACGGTCAAGCCGCCAGCCGGCACCGCTTTTATTGATTTGGACGGCGACGGCAAAACAGACCCTTCGATCTTTCGACCGAGTGGCTGCGGCCCCGGCTGCCCCGGAAACGAGTGGTGGTGGCTGAATTCATCCAACGGCACGAACGGCGCGGTGCAATTTGGTTCCGCGACCGCGGACATTATTACGCCAGCTGATTTCACAGGCGATGGAAAGACGGACATTGCCCGCTGGCGTCCTTCGACCGGTGTGTGGTGGGTCTTGCGAAGCGACGATCTTTCGTTTTATACATTTCCTTTTGGCGCGAACGGCGACATTCCAATGCCAGCTGACTATGATGGCGACGGCGAGGCAGATGCGACGGTATTTCGCCCATCGACAAACACTTGGTACTCTCGCCGGTCAATCGATGGGGAGGTGACGATCATTCCGTTCGGTGCTGCGGGCGACCTGCCGATAGCCGGTGACTTTGATGGCGACGGAAAAGCCGATATTGCTATCTATCGGCCGACGGGCGAATCGGGTGCAGGCGAGTGGTGGTATCTGCGGAGTTCGGACGGAGGATATAGGGCGTACGCCTTTGGGTCGGCGACCGATAAAGCGGTTCCTGCGGATTTCACCGGCGACGGCAAGTCGGATCTTGCATTCTGGCGGCCATCGACTGGCGAGTGGTTTGTCCTCCGCAGCGAAGACGAGACCTTCTTTGCATTTCCGTTTGGCATTACGACCGATATCCCGGTTCCGGGTGATTACGATGGCGACGGGGAAACTGACGCTGCCATATTCCGTCCGTCTGAGAACATTTGGTATATCCGCGGTTCTACCGCCGGCGTATCTGTTGTTCCTTTCGGCGCGAGCGGCGATCAACCGCTACCTAATTCATACGTAAGGTAGTTGTCGAAGAAGCCGTACTTGGCTGTGCCAATTTAATTAAGCAAAGAAACGAGAGATTGCAATGAGCATCTCTCGTTTCTTTGTCTACCGCTTAGCGATCCTAAATGCGGTCGAGAGCCTTTCGAAGTTTCGTTTCGACTCCCCCGGCAATTGCCTTTAGGTCTGCATTGTCAGCCACGGACATCATTTTCACCGGATCGATCGCAGCGACCACCGTTTTCCCTTCTTTTTCGTAAACGACCACATTGCACGGCAATAGCAGCCCCAGATCCATATCCATGTTGAGAGCTTTGAAGGCATAACCCGGATTGCATGCACCGAGAATCAGATAGTTCTCGAACTCCTCGCCGAGCTTTTCCTTGAACTTAGCCTTCATATCTATCTCGGTCAGAACCCCAAACCCTTCGGCCGCGAGAGATTCCTTGATCTTTAACACTGCCTCACTAAATGGAAGTTCGACAGTACGGCTGATACCGTAATCGCCGGTCTCCCCACGCGAAACGTTGTTAAGTTTCGGCAAGCTATTCATATAGTCAGTCCTCCCTAGTCCAGATGGTCCGCCGGCCCATTTCTTTGGCTCGAGCCATCTGGCTCTTCTACAATTGTCTTAACACGTCGTGACCCGACGTCGCATGCTCCGCGCAGTCAGGTATTGAAGCCGAGCCGCGGTAAGATCACGAGCTGAAGCAAAAGCCATGCTCCGATGAAGCCGCCAATGATTAACAGTTGTTCCATTGTTCTCCTAAATATACATTGTTTCCCGAATTATCATGTAAATTCCCATCACCAGTACGAACCAGCCGAACGCCTTTTTCAGTCTCGCTCCATCAACAAATTTGGTGAGCCATGAGCCGATAAAGATCCCGACGACCGACGAAAATGTAAAGACCAGCAAAAACGGCCAGTCGATCAACGTGCCGATCTGTATATCGCCGCCGAACCCGATCAGCGATTTCATCGCTATTATGAAAAGTGACGTTCCGACGGCCCGTTTCATATCTAGTCCGGCCAGAAGCACGAGTGCCGGGATTATCAGAAATCCGCCTCCGGCCCCGACAAGTCCGGTCAGAACACCAACACCGACGCCCTCAAGGATGACGAGCCCGAAATGATGTGAGTGTTCAACGGCTCCGACCTTGTCAAGTTCAGATGACTTTCGACCACTGCGGATCATTGAAAACGACGTAGCGACCATCAACCCTGCGAAAAGCAGCAAAATAGCCGTTCCTTTTCCGACCGACCATGCACCGACGCCAAATTCCATCGGTATCGCCGGCATAATAAAGGCCCTGGTCGCGTAAACCGCGATTATCGATGGGATCCCAAAAATTATTGCCGTCTTGAAATCAACAAGTTTGCGGATCGAATTCTGAATGCCGCCAACCAATGCCGTTGATCCAACAACGAATAGCGAATATGCGGTCGCCAGTATGGGGTCGACGCCCGCGAGGTAGACCAGCACGGGCACCGTCAGAATGCTCCCGCCGGCTCCGATCAGGCCAAGCGAAATCCCGATGACCGCAGCTAGAATGTATGCAAGCAGTTCCATCGATCAATTCCCTCTTGGCCCGCGGCCATTTCCCCTTCCGTTGCCCGGACCTCGACCGCCCCCGCCGCTTGAGCAGCGTTCGAACGCCGGCAAGTGATTATCTTCGGAAGCACGCTGAAGGTCTTTGTAGGCAGCCACGATATCTGGCCTTTCGGTCGTCTTGAATAACTGCGTATACAGGTCGCGGTTTAGGATTTCGCCTTCGACGCTTGCCTTGCATGCCTCAACGACTGACGAAAATTTCTGCACGTTATCCGGCCACGGATTCTCCGGAATTGCGATTCCGTACTGCGTGAACAACGCCTTTAGTCGCTCAGCGTGACGTTGTTCCCCCTTGACTATATTCACGAATGGGCGTGGGTCATTAAAATCCCGATTGACCTGCTCATAAGTCGCGGTCGCCAAATACTCATCATTCAAAGCCAGCAACAATCCTTCGACCTCTTCCTTCTTCAGTTCACCTTTGTATGAGGCGAAATCGAACTTGCAGATCTTGCATTCTGTTGTAAGGGTCAATGACGTTTCCTGATCCGATGCGGCAACTGATCTGTTTGCCTCAGTTACCGGAGCTGCTGCCGTGTTGTTAGTCCCCACGGCCGAACAAGACGCGCTTAGGAGGAATGCTGCCGTTAGTAAGAACATCAATAAATAACTCATCATCTTTCTCCTTGTCGGAGCCGCCGGACTTCCAGCCGCTTCGAACTCGCTCTATGAGTTGGCACAGGCAGAGGCAAGGACATCGGTCGGAAGGTCCGCCTCCATCCACGCCTTGGTGCCACCGGTCACGTTATATATCGTCTTGAAGCCAGCATTCTCAAGAATGCTCGTGCCCAAGCTTGAACGATAACCGCTTTGGCAGATCACATACGTCGGAAGTTCCGGATTCAACTGATCGATCTCTCGCGACAGCCGGTCCAGCGGAAGGTTAAGCGTCCCGGCCGCGTGGCCGCCGGCGTATTCTGCCGGTCGCCTAACGTCGACGAACTGCACTCCGTTTTCCTTCGCGATCTCTTTCACTGTGTCTACTTCGATCTGCTCAACGATAGCTTTCTCACCCTCGAACTTGTCGATCAGGACAAAGCCCTTCGTCGTTTCGATGCCGACTCTAGCGAGCCGCATGAATGCCTCATCTACCTGTTCCTGCGTCTCCGCAACTATCGCAACCGGCGTTCCGATCGTGATCAGAGTTCCGGCCCACGACGCAAACTGGCCACCGAGGCCGATGTTGATCGAATTAGGAACATGGCCCGCACCAAACTCCGTATTTTGACGTATGTCTACAACAATGCCGTCAAAATTCAGAATCTCATCGGTCGAAAACTCGGCCGGTTTTGGAAGTTCTTCCAGCGAGACCGAACCCTTTAAGTTCTGCGAAGCGCTTACCGGAAAGTAAGCCGGGACCTCGGGTTGATCGGATGCGACAACCTTGATGAACTCTTCCTTTGTCATCGGCTTGAGTGCATAGTTGAACTTTCGCTGTTCGCCGAGGGTTGACCACGTCTCTTTTGATAGAGACTTTCCGCAAAGTGAACCCGCACCGTGTGCCGGATAGACTTCGGTCTCGTCCGGCAGCGGAAGGATCTTTTGATGAAGCGAATCATAGAGCATTGCTCCCATCTCTTCGGCTGTGAAACCTTTCGATCCGACAAGGTCCGGCCGCCCGACATCGCCGATGAAGAGCGTATCGCCCGTGAACATCTTTATGGGTGCGGCATCGTCGGTCTTGTCTTTTGCCAAGATCGTTATTCCCTCCGGCGTGTGGCCGGGTGTTTCAAGGAATTTGAGCTCAATGTCGCCTAGTGCCAACACGTCGCCATCCTTTACCTTGAGCGTAGGAAATTCGGTCTTTGCCCGTTCGCCGTAAATTATCTGTGCTCCGGTCTTGCCGGCAAGCTCAAGATGGCCGCTGACGAAATCGGCGTGCGAATGGGTCTCGATGACGTATTTGATCGTTTGGCCACTCGCCTCTGCTTCGTCAATATACTGTTGAATATCACGCTGCGGATCGATGATCGCGGCAACGTCTCCAGAACCTATGTAATACGAGGCATGGGCCAGACATCCTAGATAAAATTGTTTGAATTTCATGATCTTCTCCTTTCTCCAATAGCTTTCTTAGGCGGCTCTCCGATTCCACGGCATCTTCGCGATCAGCAAGCCCATTCCGCACCAATCAATGGTTGCCGTAAAGGCTAGGCCAAATCCCACAAATCCTGCCAGTGCAATGAAATACGGGTGGACAAACAAACTCAGAACGACGCTTGTAAAAACAAGCAGACCGGCCGTAAATCTCACCTGACGCTCGATCGACCACGGTGCATGGTCATCGCGTTCGACGGGTAGATCTTCCTTCGTCCACGCTTCGATGCCGCCCGATACGTTGATGACATTCGTAAACCCCAGGGCGTGCAATTTATTCTGTGCCTCAGCCGACCGCCGACCGGTGCGACACATGACATAGATCGGTTTCGAATGGTCGATCTCTTTGTGCCGCTGCTCAAGCTCGCCTAACGGAAGCGAACTCGCTCCGGCGACGCGGCCACCGGCAAATTCCATCTGTTCACGAACATCGATCAGATGGATCTCACCATTCCTGATCTGTTCCTGTAAGCCCAATACCGTACATTCGCTCATTTCTCTAGTTCTCCTATACTGTCGCGAAAAGTTCTGCTTTCGCCTTAAGATTTTCCCCGATCGATCCACAGACCAGATCGCAAAGCTTGTAGATGCTCTGGTCGGCGATCGCATAATAGACCGCATTGCCGCGTTGATCTCGACGGACCACACCCGCTTCTGTGAGTATCTTCAGATGCTTGCTTATGTTCGGCTGACTTGCCTTACATGCTTGCGTCAATTCGGTGACACTCATTTCCCCGTCCCTAAGCATATTAATCAGTCGCAACCGGATCGTTTCCGAGAGAACTCTAAACCGTTCGGCGACCATCTCTAATGCTTCGGGAGACATTTCCTTTTCCATATATATAACTATATGCTTATATCATTATATTATCAAGCACAAAAATGACACTTTCCGCTCATTTGCCGGAAAGCGTCAAATTCCTTACACGTACTTCTCAACGACTTTGGCGATCGCGTCTTTCGACACCGCACCCACGATGCGTTCCTGTTCCTGTCCACCCTTAAAAAGGATGAGAGTAGGAATACCGCGGATTCCAAAGCGGTTCGGCACATTCTGGTTCTCGTCGACATTCATCTTATAAAAGCCGGCTTTGCCATCGTACTGTTCGGCAACGGCCTCGACCGCTGGAGCGATCATTCGGCACGGCCCACACCACTCAGCCCAAAAATCCACAAGGATCGGTTTATCAGAACCTAATACATCTGTTTCAAATTCACTATCTGTTACGTTTTTTGCAAAATTTCCCATTTTGGTCTCCTCTTATAAAAGCGAAATTATAGCCTACCGATGAGACTCCCTCAACAAACCAAGCCGCAATTCGCTTATCCCGACTACTTTGTCGGATCATAACTAACTGTAACCCAAATTGTTACAGATGTCAATCAATACTTTCTACGAATGCTGTTAAATCAGCTCAGCCTTCAGGGTAATCGCTGTTGCCGCCAGTGCTCGGCTGATCGGGCATTCTGATTTTACCTGCTCGGCGATCTGGGCAAATTCCACCTCTTCGATGCCGTCGGCTTGCACCTTGGTTTCCAGGTCGATGCGGTTGACCTTAAAGCCGCTATCGTCCTTTCCGAGAAATACCTTTGCTTCGACGGCAACGCTTTTGGCGGCGATCCCTTTTCGCTCGAGCGCAACGTTCAGTGCCATCGCGTAGCAGCTCGCGAGAGATGCTCCAAGCAATTCTTCCGGATTTGCTCCGCTCTTTTCCCCAAACCGTGTATCAAACGAATATCCACCACTGATCGTTCCGCTACCTAGTGCAAAACTTCCTTCGCCTTCTTTTAGTGTTCCCTTCCATTCGGCCGTCGCCGTTCTTTCCGCCATTTTATGCCTCCATTTATACGTAAGTCATGCCGACGGCGATTTGGTCGATGTTCATCCAAACCGCCGCCAACCATTATAGTTGCTATGCCTTCGCTGTTTTAGGCAGCGTCGGATAGTCAGTATATCCCGTTTCGCCCGGCGAATAGAATGTAGATTCGTCCCATTCGTTGAGTGGTGCAACCGTTTTGAACCTCGCCGGCAAGTCCGGATTTGCGAGAAACAGTCTCCCGAAGGTCACAGCATCTGCTCCGTCTTCAGCCAGCAACGCTTCGGCCCTGGCCCTGTCAAACCCCACGCCCGCAAGATAAACGCCTTTATATTTAGGCCGCAATTCGGGATGCCAGTTTCGCGTTTGATCCGTCATCCCGATATGGAGATAAGCCAGATCTCGATCGTTCAGGCCTTCGATGACATATGTATATAATTCTTCGGAATCGTCTTCTTGAATGTCATTGAAGACGCCGCCGGGAGAAAGCCGAAGCCCGGTGCGTTCGGCACCGATCTCGGCGATCACAGCGTCAACCACTTCAAATAGAAACCGAGCCCGATTTTCGACTGAACCGCCGTACTTGTCCGCTCGCTTGTTAACATTGGTCGAAAGGAATTGTTGGATAAGATAGCCGTTTGCACCGTGGATCTCGACGCCGTCGAATCCGGCCTTGATCGCATTGCCAGCCGCATAAGCGAAATCCTGGACCGTTGATCGGATCTCGGCAAGAGTCATCTCTCGCGGTTCGACGAATTCTTTCATTCCTTCGTCGGTATAATTTTGCCCAACTGCCTTTACTTGTGATGGAGCGACCGGCAACTCGCCATCCGGAAGAAAATCCGGCAACGCGATCCGGCCGGTATGAAAGATCTGCATAAAGATCTTTCCATCGCGGGCATGCACCGCGTCAGAAACATTTCGCCAAGCGGCGACCTGTTCGTCATTGTAGATGCCCGGCGTACGGATATAGCCTTTTGCCATCGGCGAGACGTTCACTGCCTCCGTGATCAACAACCCGCCCGAAGCACGCTGGGAATAATACTCAGCTGCAAACCCCGGCTGGACGCCATCGTCACTCGCCCGGCTCCGTGTCATCGGAGCCATTACTACCCGATTCTTCAACTCGATATTCCCTAGTTTTAATTTTTCAAATAATTCCGACATAAATATCCCCTTTGTTCGTTCTTTTTTATCTAACCTATTCGCACTACGATCTTGCCGAAATGCGATGCCGATTCCATGTAACGTAGGGCCTCGCGCACTTCGTCAAACTCAAATGTTCGGTCGATGACCGGGCGTAGCTGGTTAACTGCGATGGCCTTGTTCATCGATTCGAACATCGACCTCGAACCTGTAAAAATTCCTTGCAGCCGAATTGCTTTCATAAAGACCGTTATCGGGTCAAAGCCTGCGGCCCCCGTTAAAGCACCGATCATTGCGACGTGGCCGCCGATTCGTACCGACGTGATCGATTTTGCCAAGGTTCCGGATCCGCCAACCTCGACGACATGATCGACACCTACACCGCTTGTCATTTCAAGAACTGCCTTTTCCCATTTCTCGTTCGTGCGATAATTGATCGTCTCGTTGATGCCGAGTTCGTTTAGCCGCGAGATCTTTGCGTCACTTCCAGATGTAGCGATGACCCAGGCTCCCGCCAACTTCGCAAATTGAGCGGCAAACATAGAGACGCCGCCGGTCCCAAGCGTCAGTACGGATTCACCGGGCCGAACTTCGCCGGACACGATCAATGCGTTCCAGGCAGTTAACGCGGCACAAGGCAGCGTCGCTGCTTCTTCAAACGATAAGTCGTTGGGAATTGCTACGAGGCCATCCTCGTGAAACGTCGCATACTCGCGTAGGACGCCCTGCCACTGAGCACCAGCACCTAATGACGTCCGCCGCTTTTCTTCGCTTGAATCTCCGTCGAACCAGCGTTGAGCAAAGATCGGCATCACGCGGTCGCCGGGCTTCCATTTCGTGACACCTTCACCGACGGCCGTGACCTCACCTGCTCCGTCTGAAAACGGCACCGCCGGCAGTTTCATTTTGGGATTGTAGATGCCCGAAACGACCATGTAGTCACGATAGTTCAGCGACGCGGCACGCAGCCGAATCTGCACTTCACCCTCGGACGGTTCAGGCATTTCGTGTTCTACCAACGAGAGTTCATCGATCCCGAATTTTCTAATCTCGTATGCTTTCACAACTTAATTCCTTTCAATCCAAAACCTCCGCCCGCGACCGAAGGCTAAATGACCGGGCTGAAGACAGAAGAGCTCCGGTCAGCCCGCATTCGGCCGCGGGACGAGCATTTTATTTTCGCGAAGCCTTTAGATCCAGCTTCAACGCAACATTGTCGCGGATCAAGTCATCAGCCATACCGGCGTATACGATCGCGAATTCCTTTCGGTCAATGGCAAAATCCGCGTTGACCGCAACTTCAGCATCACTAACAGTTATAGTCGCCGGAAATGTCACCGAGCGAGTTACGCCATGGAGCGTCAGATCGCCGGTAACATTAAAATTATTTGGCCCTTTGGCCGTGTCGGGGACGATCTTTGATGAGGTAAATGTAGCCCTTGGGAACTTTTCGACATCAAAGAAATCGGCGCTCTTAAGGTGTGTGGTCAGGTCGGGATTGTCCGAAAACACGGAGTTCATATCGATATCTACCGAAACCGTGCTTTCCTCGGCTTTGGCATTGACAAGATCGATCGTTCCGGTGAAGGCATTAAATCCGCCGTCGTGTTTTCCTGTAACTTTTGAGCCAACGAACTCGATCGTCGAATTCTCGGGTGTCACGGGCAATGCGTCGCCTTTTGCAACTAGCGGAACCGATGCCGAATTTGAATTCGTTGCCGATATATTTACTGATGGCTCGGCGGTCGAAGCTCGGGGCTTGTTGGCCGCCGGATCTTCGCAAGCAATGTTCATGACAGCGATACCCAAGACGATTATTGTCAATATTCTCATATCCTAAATTCTCCTGAATTTGTTCTGTTTAAGCCTTACTACTGTTAACGTAGGTGCGGTCCCAGGGATCACCCTCTAGTCTAATTCAACATGGAACGCCCCCGGCACGTCACGCACACCCGGCCCTGATCCCTTCCGTCATTGCACAAACCGCTGCAGGATGAGTCCGACCTTTAGGATCAACGGATAGAAAACCGCCGCTGTAGTCGAAAGGTCTAGGACAAACTGCGGCGGCTCTATCCTTCTAACACATTCAATAAATGAAGTGCACATGAAACCTGCCCTTTGCTCGTAAAACCCCTGGTTCGTTAAAACTGTAACGTCTTTGTAACATCATTTGCTACAAATAAAGTCAAAAAATTTTAATCCTTCCCTTGTTCGATCATCTCGAAAACGCTCTGAAGCGTATATCTTGATAGTTTTTCATCAACGCTGTGGTCGATCTCTTTCTGCAGATTACAAAGCACTGACTCGATATTCCTACCCACAGGGCAATCTTGGTTTGGTGCTTTCGCGTGAAGTGCAAAAACCTCACCGCAAGAAACCGCTTTGTAGATATCCGAGAGCTTGATCTCGTTTGGACATCGTGAGAGGCGAGTTCCGCCACCGGAACCAGTTTGCGAGATAACGAGATCGGCCTGTGCCAATTGGCTTAGCAACCTGCGGATAACCACCGCGTTCGTATTCACACTGCCAGCAAGGTATTCGGATTTGACGTTTTCCTCACGGGAACCCGCCAGCATCGAAAGCACATGCACTGCCATTGCAAATTGACTGTTTGCTGCCATAACTGTAACGAGTATAGTTACAGTTCGATTCATTTGTCAAGTCGGTCTGAGACAACGACAAAAAAAGCCGGGCCCCAAGGGGATCCCGGCTTTCTTCTAGGACGTTTTAGAAATCTACCTTGTTGGAAGTTTGATCTCGCGGCCGGCTCCGAGAACCGAGTTTGGCAACAAGCCGTTGTACTTGGCAACTTCACTCGGGTCCGCCCCGTGGCGAGATGCAAGTTTTGCGACCGTATCACCCGATTGAGCTTTTACGACACGAACACTGCTTTGAGCAACGGCGGTCGTTGCGCTGGAAGGACGTGAATAACTCGTAGCCTGAACTCCATTACCGGCAATCGGCACAAACACCTTACCTCGCGGGGAATTCATCCCAGGATTTGCAGCCATTAGCTCCGAAACGCTGACACCGGTTCGGTTTGAAATATTCTGCCAACTCTCGCCGCTGACGGACGTTGCCAGATTTGTGTTATTGATCTTCGAAGCCGGAATGCGTCGGAATACAGCGAGAACTTCGTTCGCCTTGCCGGGCGGAACATTTACGATGTACGGCTCCGGCGGCGTGGTATTAGAACGAAGATGCGGGTTCAGGTAACGAAGGTATTGGACCGTTGTATCTGAAGCCTGTGCAAGGATCGCGAGGTTGGTCGACGACGGCACACGGATCCGGTCATAGCGAAGCGGCGGTGCCGGACGCACGTGGCCAAAGCCATACTGATGTGGATTATTCGCTATCAGGATCGTTGCAAGGATGTTCGGAACATAATTTCGTGTTTCACGCGGAAGATAAGGATATGCGGCCCAGAAGTTCGATACGCCCGCACGACGGATGGCTTTATCGACATTGCCCTCGCCACAGTTGTACCCTGCCATCGCGAGTTCCCAGTTACCGCCGTAGCGATTTGCCAGAAACTTTAGATATCGAGCGGAAGCACGGGTGGCTTCTTCGAAACTATTGCGTTCGTCGACGTGTGCGGTTCGGCGGAGACCATAACGAGCACCTGTTCCGGGAATGAACTGCCATAAGCCCGACGCAGCCATATGCGACATTGCACTCGGCTTCCACGCACTCTCGACCTGCCCGAGCCAGGCTACGTTCTCCGGAACGCCCTCTTCTCGGAAAATGCGGCGGGCCATGCTCATGAACATGCCAGAGCGGTAAAGGCCGATCTCCATTGTTTTCTTACCACGTCCGCGATAATAATTGATGTACTGCTGGATCATCGGGTGAACCTGAAAGGAAAAACCCAATGACCGGTTGGAAACAGCCTGTTGAATGTATTGATACTGTTGTTGTGTCGCAGGATTGCTAACGTCAAGTTCGTCAGCGGTCAATTCAAGCTTTGAAAGCTCATCTAACGGCGACGGCTCAAATTCTTGCGAGTTAAAACCGCTCGTCAATTCAGCCGGAATCTCCGGTTGTCCGGCACCGCTTACTGCCGCGGCGATCGCTGCCGAGTTTTGCCCCGGAGCACCAGGCTTTGTCATCGCCACCACATCGTCGGCAAGCTTAAGGTCAACATCGTTCCACTGCCAGCCACATGTCGCAGCAAGGCTTCGGACCTGAGGAACACGCACGTCCGACGGGTACTCGATGCGATAGACCGTTTCCAAAACTTGCGAATAGCAAGACTGCAGGCGTTGATCGGACTGGATATTCAATGTGGAGAAAAGGAATATTTCAACTGCCTTATCGAATTTTTCGCCCGACTCAGCACGCCGGTTTTCCTTGACCGCTATCAGGCCATCGCGAAAACTCTTACCGGCGTCGTCGATCACCTTATTGACCGCTTCACGAGCGCTTCGCACCTCAGGTGTCTGCCCATGAACGGGGATGAACGACAAGACTGCTAGTATTACTGTCAAAATTAAAGCTTTGTAAATAGATGTATTCATTGATCTTCGGAATAGATATGGCTGCTTTGAAATGTCGTTGATATGTTCTGTATGAAATGTCTAAAACGACTCGATCTCTACAATTAAACGCAATGAACGCAAGAAAGTTCCATTAGAGCGTATCAAAATGTTACGCGCACCTAGGATAAAGCTAACATAACCCCATAAATGGGTCAACGAATCTGTGATAAACCGCAAATCGAGCGTTGAACTGATCCTAGCTCTTCGCGGCTCTAGCACCAAGTTTCGCAGGCCTAAGAGCTATGTCGAAAACCTCTTGAACGTGTTCGACGAAGACAAAAGAAAGGTCATTCAGAACTTCCTTCGGCATATCTTCCAGATCGCGCTGGTTTGCGGCCGGTAAAATAACGGTCTTCAGCCGGGCACGCCGAGCTGCAAGCAACTTTTCTTTGACTCCTCCGACCGGAAGCACGTTGCCTCTTAACGTGATCTCGCCCGTCATAGCCACGTCTTTCCTAACTGCACGCTGTGCCAAGACGGAAACGAGCGCGGTTGCCATGGTTATTCCCGCCGATGGGCCGTCCTTCGGTATTGCACCTTCGGGAAGATGGATGTGGATATCGAAGTTGTCGAGAATATTCTCATCGATCCCAAGATCAGCGGACCGGGCTTTCGCGTATGAGAAGGCGGCCTGGGCCGATTCCTGCATGACCTCTCCGATCTGGCCCGTGAGCATTAGTTTTCCTTTTCCTTTCGTCTTTATCGCCTCTATAAATAGAATATCGCCGCCGACCGCAGTCCATGCCAAGCCGGTAACCGTGCCGATCTGATCTTTTTTGAGAGCACCTTCGTTGAAAATCCGAGAAACGCGAAGGTAATTCTTTACCGTGTCCGCCGTTACTTTTACAGTCTTAAACTTCTCGACCTCTTCGGCCTTTTTTCGAGCGACCTTGCGGCAGATCTTGCCGAGTTCCCGTTCCAATTGCCGCAGGCCGGCTTCTTGCGTATATTCGCTGATGACCTTTCCGATCGCCTTTTTATCGAATTTGAC
>JBBQTV010000078.1:0-14816 GCA_038212935.1 Pyrinomonadales bacterium
ACGGTGTCAACAGATGTCGCTTCCTCCCAAAGGGTTGCTGTAAGCCCAAATAAATCAGGAGATGTGACCAATAGACAGCCGGAGGGCGAGCCTCCGGCTTTCTAGCGTAATTACGTTATTGTATGACCTCGACTGTCAGGCTGACAGACGCGTTTACTTCGATGGTGCCGGGTTCGATGGGTGTGGACGCTCCGCTGTCGGCACGGGCAAATGAAACTTCACGCATCGGTACGACCGGCGATCCGCCCTCGGCGACCGAGAGGATCCTTACGACCTTCAAACCAAGCGCGTCGGCCAGAGCATTTGCACTTGCCCTCGCCTTCTGTGCAGCTTCGCGGAGTGCCTGAGCTTTGACCGGAGCCTCGTCCCTTAACATAAACCGAAGATTCTGTATGCGGTTCGATCCGCCCTGAACTGCGGTGTCGATGACGCTGCCGACCTTTGTCAGATCGTCGAGCGTTACGCGGACGATGTTGGTCGCCGAGTAGCCGGTGATCGTCGGCTCACCGCCGCCCTGCGGGTAGCGGTAGTTGGGCGTGACGGAGTAACTGATCGTCTTAATGTCGGAATCGGCACCCAGCAGCTGACGAAGCCGCGAGAGCGTTACGTCCAGCTTTTCCGCATTCTGCTGCACTGCCGCTTGCGACGTGTCAGCCTGCGTGACAACGCCGACATCGATCTGGGCGCGGTCCGGGCGGACGGTAACGGTCGCCTCGCCGCTTGTGCGTATGTGCGGCGGAAGAGGGCTTCCCGTGGTTTCCTGTGCGGCGATGCCGCTTGCCCCAAATAAAAGCAAAAAAGCGATGGTCAATATGTTCGTATATTTCATGATGTTATTTCCCCTGTCCATGTTTGCCGGGCGTTAGATATCGCCCCTCACTACAAGAACGAAGATCGCCCGTAATAATTGCACTCCACTTAATCTGCCGGGACGATCCGCATGATCCGGTCGTCGTTTTCTGCCGGACTGCCGCGGCCGTCGCGGTTTGAGGTCGAGAAATAGATGAGACCATCGGGGCCTTCGGCGATCTCGCGGACGCGGCCGACCTTGCCTTCGAGGAAATTTTCCTGACTGACTACATTGCGGCCATCAAGCACGACGCGAATGATGAGCGCACTCTTCAAACAGCCGAAGAAAAAATTGCCTTTGAATTCCGGGAACTTGTCACCGTTATAGAACGCTGCGCTCGCGGGCGCGCAAGCGGGTGAATACTCGAGCAGCGGTGTTTCCATTCCGGGTTGTGTCCGATCGCCGTAGATCGCGGGCCACCCGTAATTCCTGCCGGCCTCGACGATGTTTACCTCGTCGGCACCGCCGCCGCGGCCTTCGAACTGACTCGGGCCGTGCTCGGTCTGAAACATCAGGCCGCTGCCCGGCTGCCATGCGAGGCCCTGAGCATTTCGGTGGCCCAGCGACCATATTTCGGGCCGTGCACCTTTCTGGTTGACGAACGGATTGTCGTCCGGGACCGTGCCGTCATCGTTCAGCCGCAGGGTCTTACCTGCGAGTGATGAATTGTTTTGCGCGAGTTCCCAATCGGTCGCGTCGCCAGTCGTTATGTACAGCTTGCCGTCGGGGCCGAATCTCGCACGAGTTCCGGCGTGATTAGGAGCGGCGGGAATATTCTCGATGATGATCGTTGGTTCGGTGAGCTGGCTGTCGACGAATCTGTAACGGACGATCTTGACCTGTCTGCCATCGCCGCGATAGGCGTAGGCGAGGTATAGGAAATTATTGGACGCAAAGTCAGGATGGAGCGAAACGTCCATCAGCCCGCTTTCGCTTGACGGCTCGACATCCGGCACGACAAAGACCGGTTCGGGACGGAGGTTGCCGCCTTGGATAATGCGGACACGGCCGGGGCGTTCTGTAAATATCAGATCGCCGTTCGGCAGCCACGCGAAGGCCCAGGGAACCTCCAGGCCCGTCGCGACGGTCTCGACGCGGAATTTGGTCTCGCTATTTGCAGCTTGAAACACGTCTTCGTCCGCGATCCCAGTAGGTGCGGCGTTCGAACAACCGAGCATTCCAATACCGAGAAAAATAGCCAGCAGATGCTTCTTTGTCATATCGTCTCCTGTCCGCAAAGAATACTTTATTTTGAGTTTAGACGAAAAAAAGGGGCGTTTGTGTTCGCCCCTTAGCTACATGAATCAGTTACAGTTGAGACCGGCTCAAGGCTTGTCTTCGGCCGCAGTGATCTTTTTCTGCTCGGCCTTGGTGGGAATGCGCCAGAGGAAAATGCGTGAGCCATTTACGCTTTCGGTCTTCTCGGGTTTCCAATCTCCCATCATGAACGCATGCGAGACGATGCGCGTACCGGGCTTCAGTTTTTCCCAGAGGATCGGGCGAAGTTTGAGGTTGATGTCCGGCAACAGATAAAGCGTGACCACCGTCGCGTCAAAGAAATCGAACTCGAAAATGTCGCCTGTCTTGAAAGTTGCCTTGTCAGACACGCCAGCGTCCTTTGCGTTCCGCGTCGCGTCCTCGACAAGAACTGGATTCAGGTCAACTCCCACGCCTTTGGTCCCGAAGGTCTTAGCCGCGGCGATAACTATCCTGCCGTCACCCGAACCCAGGTCATAGAGCCGGTCCGTCGCTTTTACCTCGCCAAGTTTCAGCATGCCTTCGACCACCGGATGAGGCGTCGGTACGAATGGCACATCCGGCGTACGCGCCGGCGAAGTGCTGTCCTGGGCCGCCGCCGTCGAGGCAAACGTTACAGCAAGCAGCAACGAAAAGATCAGATAAAAAGGCTTTCTCATATGTCGTCTCCAAAAAATTCAAATACCGGGGGAAACGATGCTTCTATTTCTTTTCGGGCACGGTCCAGAAATATACGTAATGGTCGACGCCGTCGTCAGTCGTGATCTTCTTCGAATCGTCCGGCGTCCAGTCGCCCATGTCATAGTTGTGCGAAACGACACGCGTTCCCGGCTTCATCTCGAGGATGGTGGGCTTCAAACGCAGGTTTACAGACGGAAGCAGATAAAGAGTTACGACTGTCGCTTCGCTGAAATCTTCCTTGAAAATGTCGCCCTCGATGAACCTGACCTTATCGGTCACATTTTCTTCCTTAGCATTCGCATTCGCTTCTTCGACACGAACGGGGTTGAGGTCGATGCCGACGCCGCGTGTGCCGAAGCGTTTTGCGGCCGTGATCGGGATGCGGCCGTCGCCGGAACCGAGATCGTAGAGTACATCGCTGCCCGATACTTTTGCCATTCGGAGCATCTCATCGACTACGACTTGCGGGGTCGGAACGTACGGAACATCTAGCTCGCCGGCTTTCCGCTCGGGTGACGCTGTGGCAGCAGGACTTTGAGTCGCGACCGCCGGAACTGCGGCGGTGTTTGACGCCGTCGTATTTGATTCCGTGGTGCAACCAACGGCGAACATCGCGAGCGCGCCAAGGAAAATGATTTTAAAGTGAATTGATCTCATCGTTTTCTCTCCTGTTTTCATCTTTAGTTTCAAAATTATCAGAGTTTCCTAAAATAAGCATAACGACCGCCCCGACCGCCAGGACGCCAACTCCGACCAGCGAACCCAGCCCCGTATACATCAGGCTGGAGTACATCAAATACGCGCTTGTGACGCAAAAAATTAAAGGCGTGACCGGATAAAACGGGACGCGGAACGGGCGTTCGGTATCCGGATACTTTCGCCGCAAAACAAATAGCGAAATTCCGACCATCAGCAAAAAGAACCAAAAGACCGGCGCTGTATATTCCACGATAGATTCCATCCCTTTGCGAGTCCACATGCCGAGCCCGACGAGGCCGAGGGCGATCAAACCTTGAACAACAAAGGCGTTAACTGGCGAATCCGCGCGGTCATTCCAGACGCCGAGGCCGCGAAACGCGGTGTAATCTCGGCCGAGGGCGTAATTGGTTCGGGCACCGGTGAAGATCGTTGCGTTTGCCGAAGTCAGCGCGGCGATGGCGACCATCAGGCCGATCAGCCACGCGGCACCGTCACCGGCAGTTATCCGCATTACGTCGCCGGCCACCGCAGACGAACCGGCTAACCCGGCAAGGCCAAGGACGTTTAGGTAAGCAAGATTTATCAGAACGTAGATACCCGTAATGATAAGGATCCCTATGATGAGTGCCTTTGCGATCTGGCTCCGTCCGCCACGCATCTCCGCAGAAATGTAGGCAGCCTCATTCCAGCCGCCGAACGTCAGCAGAACAAAGACCATCGCAAGTCCGTAGGCCGTCATCTCCGGCAATGGCGCCGACTCGACACCGACCGGTGCACCAGACGGCGCGAAGGCGAAGCCAAAGACGATGATCACACCGACGCCAATTATCTGCAGCGTCGTCAGCAACTTCTGGGTTCCCGCACCAAATTTAATGCCAATGATATTGATGATCGTTAAAACCGTGATGATCAAGCCGGCATAAATTATCGGGGAATATTGGCCGAGGTCGAAGAGCTGAGCGGCGTAGTCGCCGAAAACAAATGCGAGGATCGCTATCGATCCGGTCTGGATGACGCTCATTCGAGCCCAGGCAAAAAGGAAGGCAAGCCGGCCGCCGAAGGCCCGCTGAAGAAAATGGTAATCGCCGCCTGCACTCGGGAAGGTGGTCGCAAGCTCCGCGTAACAAAGTGCGCCGATCAGCGAGACAAGGCCGCCTACGACCCACAGTGAAATGAACGCGGTTTCGGATGAAGTGTTTGACGCGACGAGCGACGGGAAACTGAAGATGCCGGCTCCGACGACGATGCCAACGATCAGTGCGACAGCATCATAGAGCCCCAAAACTTTCTGCGGCCCGCCGTTTTCGCCTGTATAAGATGCACTATCGTGTAGTGCATCACCCCCCTTGCCAGATGGTTCCATTAGACGGATAAACCTCACGCAGGCCGCAAACTGCGCTGACCCAAAATAGATTCCTACTAAAAGTCCGAATACGATGCAAAATGACACATTTCGGTTCGTAAGGCAATTGTAAAGAACTGTAAAGAAATGGTAACAGCTGATGCATTTGATATAATCCTGGTAAAAGACCAAAAGGACACGACGACACAAGTTTATGAGCCAGTTCACTGATCAGCAGAGAAAGATCTTTTTCATCGCGGGCCTTATCGATATCGCCATCGCGATCATTTTAATAGGTGTGATAATCGGACGCGAGAATTCAAGCCTTCCGGTCGCGGTGCCATTGCTGCTGATCGTTCCGGGAATTATCCTGGTGGTTCTATCAAACAAGAAGTAGGCCTGATGGCCAACTAAAGATCTAATTTTTCGGGGAGCTACGGCTGAGAGGCGTTTTGGAACGCGACCCGCAGTACTTGATTCGGGTAATGCCGACGTAAGGAGAAAACGATGAATAAGAAGTCAGAAGCAGGAAGTCAGAATTTAGAAGTAGGGACAGAACAAAGCAGCGATCAGGTCAAGCTGCCGGCATCGCAAAAGGTTTACGTGGAGACCAACGGTTCGGCGGTGAATGCGGGCGGGAACAGCTTGCGCGTGCCGTTTCGCGAGATATCGCTGTCGCCATCGCGCGAGATGGACGGAACGATCGTTGAGAATTCGCCGGTCCGCGTCTATGACACCAGCGGGCCGTGGACCGACCCCGCCGAGCGTCAAAACGTCCGCGATGGGTTGCCGGCGTTGCGTCGCGAATGGATTGTCGCTCGCGGCGATGTAGAAGAATACGAGGGCCGCGAGATCTTGCCGCAAGACAACGGTTACCTGACGAAAGGTGCCGAAGACGTCGCGCGAATCAAGGACAGCGGTGCGCTTGAGGAATTCCCGGGTCTGCGGCGGGCACCGCTGCGGGCAAAAGCCGGATCGTGCGTCACGCAGATGCACTACGCACGCAAGGGCATCGTCACGCCGGAGATGGAGTACGTCGCCATTCGCGAGAATCTCGGCCGGCAAGCTGCCGCTGACCATTTTGCTTTGTCAGAACGGAGCGACCGCTCCTCATTGAATCACCAACACAAAGGCGAATCGTTCGGTGCCGCGATACCTGAATTTGTGACACCGGAATTCGTACGCGACGAGGTCGCCCGCGGACGTGCGATCATTCCGAACAACATCAATCATCCCGAAAGCGAGCCGATGATCATCGGGCGCAATTTTCTAGTAAAGATAAACGCCAATATTGGAAACTCGGCGGTTGCTTCGTCGATCGAGGAAGAGGTCGAGAAGATGCGTTGGTCGACGCTGTGGGGAGCCGACACGGTGATGGACCTGTCGACGGGCAAGAACATCCACGCCACGCGCGAATGGATACTTCGCAACTCGCCGGTGCCGATCGGAACGGTGCCGATCTATCAGGCGCTCGAAAAAGTGAACGGAAAGGCCGAGGACCTGACGTGGGAGATATACCGCGACACGCTGATCGAGCAGGCCGAGCAGGGCGTCGATTATTTCACGATACATGCCGGCGTTCGCCTGCCGTATATCCCGATGACCGCGAAACGCACGACGGGAATCGTGAGCCGCGGCGGTTCGATTATGGCGAAATGGTGTCTGGCTCATCACGAAGAGAGTTTCCTTTACACACGCTTTCGCGAGATATGCGAGATCATGCGGACGTATGATGTTGCGTTTAGTTTGGGTGATGGGCTCCGGCCGGGAAGCATTGCCGACGCGAATGACGAAGCACAGTTTGCGGAGCTGGACACGCTTGGCGAGCTGACCCAGATCGCCTGGGAAATGGATTGCCAGACGATGATCGAAGGGCCGGGCCACGTGCCGATGCACCTGATCAAAGAGAACATGGACAAGCAGCTGGAGGTCTGCGGCGAGGCTCCGTTCTACACGCTCGGGCCGCTGACGACCGACATCGCTCCCGGTTACGACCACATCACTTCGGGCATCGGCGCCGCGATGATCGGCTGGTTCGGTACGGCGATGCTTTGTTACGTAACGCCAAAGGAGCATCTCGGCCTGCCGAACAAACAGGACGTGAAGGAAGGCGTGATCACATACAAGCTCGCCGCCCACGCCGCTGATCTTGCAAAGGGACATCCCGGCGCGCAGTACCGCGACAATGCGCTATCAAAAGCGCGTTTCGAATTCCGCTGGGAAGATCAATTCAACCTCGGACTAGACCCAGAAAAGGCGAAAGAGTTTCACGACGAAACGCTACCGGCTGAAGGAGCAAAACTCGCTCACTTTTGCTCAATGTGCGGCCCGCATTTCTGCTCGATGAAGATCACTCAGGACGTCCGCGAATACGCCGCCGAACAAAACATCGAAGCCGAAAAAGCCCTGGCCGTCGGCATGTCCGAGAAAGCCGCCGAGTTCAAAGCCACCGGCAGCGAGATCTATCACGGAAATGCTCCCGTGAAAGATCATCATTGATCTTGTTTGCCGAATGCAAAAAAGAGCACGAATGGGAACATCGACTCCCATTCGTGCTCTTTTTTCGAACCGCGAGTCAGGCTACCTAACGAATGCTGAGGGGGCCGGTTTGTCGCTGGCAAGGCCGAACGATATCACGTCGGCTGAGCCGGACTCCAGATCAAGGATCCACCAAACTCCGTCCCGGTAGATCGCCGCGTCGGCGCGACCGTCGCCGTCATAGTCGGCAGGAACCGGAACGTCGGTCGAAATACCGAACTGAAAAGCCGCGATACCATCGGTCGATCGCCACAGGTACCAGATGCCGTCGCGGTAAACTGCCGGATCTGTCTTGCCGTCCGCATCGTAATCTGCCGGTACGAGAACGTCGTCTGCGAGGCCAAAATTGAGGGCCCATAGCTGGCCGGTTGAGCTTTGACGAACGTACCAGATACCGTTGGAAGGCCGAAAGATCGCAGCGTCCGTCTGCCCGTCACCGTCAAAGTCGGCCGCGACGGCTTTATCATCCGAAGTTCCCCAAATGATATTGGTAATATTGCCCTGCGGATTCGCCAGCGAGCCGCGATAGTAAAACGTCCCCTGGGTTCCGCCGCGGTAGACGGCCACGTCAGCTTTGCCGTCGCCATCCCAATCGCCTCCGGTCGGGACATCGCCCTCAAGGCCGAAATTCTCGGTGCGAACAGTGCCGTCAGAGCTGTTGAGAATATAAAAATTACCCTCCGACGGACGCCACACTGCGAGATCGGTCTTCAGATCGCCATCGTAATCGGCAGGCGCAAGAACATCAGTCTCAAGGCCGAACTGAAGGGAGGTATAGCCCGCCTGGGAACGCAGCAGGTGCCAAACTCCGTCCGACGGACGAAAGACGGAAACGTCCGAACGCCCGTCGCCGTCATAATCGAATTCGGCCTTCGGGACCGACGAGATCGGCTGCCAATCAGCCGCATGGATCGGCAAACTATCACCGGCAAAGGCTACCGGGGAACTGCGATCTGCATTCGAGGTAAGGACAAAGAAGGTTTGACCGGTTTGGGTGAAGACATTGGTGTAAACGATCTTTGTTCCGTCTGGTGAGTAAGACCCCAATACACCATTGGAAAAACGGACATTTGTGCCGTCCGCGTTCATTGTATAAGTTTGCAGAGTACCGTTGTAAGGGGGAAACGGGCCAGTGTTATAGGAGAAAATGATCTTGGAGCCGTCAGGCGAATAAGACGGTGCGACGTAATATTGATTGGGCAGGTTATTGCCAGGAATCACCTGCTGATTTGAGCCGTCAGCATTCATTGTAGAAAGCATTACCGAAACATCGCCGTTTATATAGACGATCTTTTGTCCGTCAGGCGAGAATGCGGGATAACTCTGACGCCCTGGATCATTTGTGAGACGGACCTGGTTCGATCCATCAAGATTCATTTTATATATCTCAGAGTTGCCATCGCGGTCGCTGACAAAAGCGATGGTCAAGCCATCGGGCGAATAGGTTGGCAAAAAATCAGATGCCGCGTTGTCTGTGAGGCGCGTAACGTCCGAGCCATCGGCATTCATACTATAGATCTCATTGTTGCCGTCGCGGTCCGAAAAAAATGCGATCCTTCCACCATCGGGAGACCAGTTCGGAGCTGCATCGGAAGCTGTCGGATGGTCTGTTATATTGATCAGATCAGTTCCGTTAGAATTCATGGTGAAGATCTCGCCATTTCGCTGAAATGCGATCTTTCCGTTTCTCACGCATTCGCCGTTCTGACAGGCTCCTAGTTTTCCAACGTTGCCGACCTGATTCAATGAAAGATCTCGGAGATCGCGGGTCGGGCCGTTTTCATCGTCCGCTTGGGCCGAAACGTTACCAAAATAAAAGCTGCCAACAAACAAGGCCAGCAACACGACAGAAACACGTGTCCAGCCCTTATATGAGAGAAAATTCGGATGGCGATTTTTCATAGCGGCGATTCCTACGAGGTCAAGTTTTGCGTAATTATGAACCCGAATTCGCCGAAACGCAATATTTTTCTGACTATCGGCGATGAACGAAACGTGGTCGACTCACTCGTAAACTTAATAAAAAAAGAGGCCCACGAATGGACCTCCTGCAAAACAACTTAGAGTTATAGCCTAACGATTTGACTGATTTTTCGGCGATTGAGCCGAAGTCTGCTGGCCGCCTTTTTGGCTGCCGGCCTGTCCGCTGGCCTGTCCGCCAGTTTGCCCGCTCGTCTGACCGCCAATACCTGACGCGGATTTTGACTGCGAACCGGATTCGCCACTCAGCCCGAGCTCTTCGGAGGCGGCGCGGCCTGCGTTGCTTGCCGTCTCTTTGACCTGATCGACAAGATCTCCTGCGGTCTGTTCGGCCCTTTCCATAAGGTTGTCGCGAGTCTCGCCCATCATTTCCGATTCGTAACGGCTGGACGGGATAGCAAAACCGATCGCCGCACCGACCGCAACTGCGGCTGCGGCGAGAGCAAGGGGTTTCTCTTCCGCATAGTAGTCATAATTGTCCTGAACGGTATGCGTGAGGTCGCCCGCGCGATCTCTCGCTTTGCTCACGAGGCCGACCGCTCCGGAATAGGTGCTGTCCGCCGCACCCGCAACGCTATCGTAAGCCGACGATGCCGCGCCCGAAACGGAATCGTAGGCGCTATCGTATTTATCCTTTGCCGTTTTCGCCGCGTTCTCATACGTATGCTTTGCTTTGTCGGTAATCCCTTCGCCGCCATAATCCCCGCGTCCGCTCGTTTCCCCGCGTAGGCTTGTGTCTGATAGTCGCCTCAGCCCGGTTGAGCTGCCGAGGTGCCTGGATCTTGTGGCCTCCTGGTCTTTCATACGCATAAGCAGCATCGCTGCCCCGGCTCCTATAAGTGCGAACGGGATAGGATTGTTCATCACCGTTCGTCCAACTGTCGTTCGTCGTAGTTCGTTTTCTGCTCCTCTCATAAAGTTCACCGCTTTCCCTATTGTCGCGTCGTACGCCGTTGTTTTAACGGTTTCGATCGCTGAATTAACCTGTTCTGATACCTGTTCCGAAATATTTGCGACGCTGAGCCGCTCCTGGATCTCGTCAAGCGTTTCGCCCATCTCCGATCGCGTCTCATCTATCTTTGCCCGGATCTCTTCAGGATCATTATCGCCGTTGATCTCTCTGCTGACACCCGTTGCCGATGCGGTCCGTTGGGACTCTTCCGTTACCTCGATTGCTGTTCGCGGCGAGGTCGCCAACGCACTCTCGACCTTTTCGTCTTTTTCCTTCATTACACCTGATTCTTGAGCCATTCTGCATCCTCCTTGATCGACTCGATCGACTCGCTTGGAGCCCAATTGGTCTTCTTCATTTCCGCCAACGCCGAGCTGACCATTACATACGAAGCGATCGCTAGAATCACACCCACTATCAGTGCCGCTGCCCAAAGCGGCACGATATAAGAAAGAATCCCCACGATCCCCGCTAAGATAAATAGCAACCCTGCGTATCCAACGAATGCTCCCCCGGCCACGTATGCGGCATTTTTGCCCGCGATCGTTGCTTTCTCAACAAGCTCCGCCTGCATCAATGCGGCTTCCTGTTTTACCAGCGTGCCGGTCTGTTCGGCAAGCTGCGAGAAGAGGGTAACGAGGCTTGTCTCGTCGGTTGGCGTGTGTCTTGCAATCTGCTGTTGTGCCATATGTGCCTCCTTGTCGCGTCCGTCCGTTCTAGTGGATCGATCCCGGGCTCTGAGGACGACGCGATTGTGTCGACGCACTACCCTCCGATCCGCTATAGCTGCTGGTATCGGCTAGTGAACGAGAGCCTCTGCGGCTACGCGATCCTCTTAAAGTTCTTGAGCTTGCGGAACCAGAGCTCTTGAGGAATCTTGCCGCCAAGAATCCGAGTGCAAAAGCACCGCCTACAAAGATAGCGGGGTTCTGCCGGGCGAGATCCTCAACATCGTGATAGATCGCCTGCACGTCGTGGCGTTCAAAATACGTAGCTGCTTGCTCGATCTTGTCTGCGGCAGTATTGCCGTACGTCGCGGCCGATTTGGCGATTCCGCTATCCGTACCCTTTTCGCCAACATTTTTGCCCAGATCACGAATGTTCTCGGCGACAGTTTTGAGGCTGCTCGAAAGACTGCCTTTCTGTTCTTCTAGCTTCTCCGACGCTTTCGATGTTGCTGTGCCAAAGGCACCTGAAGCGGTGCTTTTCACTTGCTCCATTAGATTCTTACCCGAGCGCCCATTCTCCTGGCTTTCGTGTTGGGACGATGTCTCCGCTGAAGACATGCCGCGGCTCGTTGCGGAGCCACCCGTTCCGCCCTGAGTGTTCTGCGTTGCCGAGGACGTCGGCGATGATTGTTTATTTTTTTGTTCTTGTTCTGCCATATCTCTAAGACTCCTTGTTCCTTAATGTCATTTATCCATTTCTTATAATTGCCGCAAAATGTCTTTCTATCCGTAGAGTGGACGACATTCGCCCTACAATTTCGGCGATAATTGCCGACTCGTCCAAGGTCGCAACTCGCAATTCTTTTCCGATACTTATGGTCAAATGCAACAGGTATGCCACAGTGGGACGGGCTATTTGTGGATTGATGAAATACGAAAAATGAGGAATACTGCCTGCAATATATTAGAAGACCATATTAAATTCGGACACATTTCGCGGCGCCGGGGTCTTGACAGCCTGTAGTATCCTTAAAGCCATTCTCAAAACAATTCGGCCTTTCACGTTATTGACACTTCACCTTTAGGAGGAATCGAATGCGCAGACTACTTACCGGAGTTATGAAATTCTCAATACTCGCGGCGGCGATCTTTGCAGGGAACGCCGCTGCACAGGATGATATTTCGAGCGACCAAGGGACCGAAAGATACCAAGTATCTAAAAAAGCGGACGAGCCGCGTTTCAATTCGATACTGGCCGGGATCACCGTTAACGACAACGGGGATGCGACCGACATAGCCCCAGGCAACGGGATCTGTGAGACGGCCGCAGGTAATGGAATATGCACCCTGCGGGCTGCGGTCGCGGAAGCTAATGCCCTGGCAGGCGACGACACAATATCATTTAATCCGAGCATTACGACGATAAGCGTAAACGGTCAGATCGCGATCACGTCAAATATGAGCATCATCGGCAATGGCCCCAGCGCGACTTCGATCCAGAACGTCGCCGTGCAAAGCACGACGAGCCGGATATTCAACATCACCAACTTTATCGTTAACCTTAGCGGCATGAGGTTATCGGGCGGCAGCGTTACGGGCAACGGCGGGGCGATCAACAATACGGGAACATTGACCCTTGCAAACATGGACGTCAGCGACAACCGGTCGAGCGCAACCGGCGGCGGCATCCGCAGCACGAATACATTGAGCATCTACAATTCGCGTGTGGACGGCAATGCCTCGACAGCGAGCACGAGCGGCGGGATCAGCTTTGCCGGATCTAATTTGTTGATCAGCAATAGTACGCTCAGCAACAACAATTCATTTGGTAACGGCGGCGGGATCAACATCTCTGCGACCGTTTCAGCCAACATCGTCAATACGACGATCAGCGGCAACGTTGCCGGAGCGAGTTCGGGCGGTTTGTTTTTGAATCGCGGCAATATCACGAACTCGACCATCAGCGGCAACACAGCGAATGGAGCGTTGGCGACCGATGGCGGCGGCGGCATCCGCATTCAGTCCGGGGTCAATACGGTTGCGATCCTTTCCTCGACCATAACGAACAACACGGCTCCCAATTCGACCACCGGAGCGCGGAGCGGCATCTGGCACGAGACGGGAACACTGACCTTGACAAATTCGATCGTCGCCGGAAATGTCGCCCAGGATATTCAACGAGACGGAACGGGTGTGATAACCAGCGGTGGGTTCAATCTGATCGGCGAGAATACGAGCGTGACGACGGAGTTTCCGGCGGAGAGCCCGAGCGGAACTGATTACGTCGGCACCGACAAAGCTCCGGTCGACGCTATGCTCGGACCGCTTGCCGACAACGGCGGCCCGACGCTGACCCACGCATTACTTGCCGGAAGTATTGCTATCGACAAGGGCAGTGCACAGGGCCTGACAGGCGATCAGCGCGGCTTCACGCGTACGATCGATCTTCCGGGAACGCCGAATTCGCCGACCGGCGACGGAACGGATATCGGTGCTTACGAAGCTGACAGCTCTCCGAATACGGCGGGCTTTGCTGTGTCGGGACGAGTGACGAATAGCTCAGGCGTCGCGGTGCCATATCAATGGGTTGTCTTGACGGATGGGTTTGGGAATCCGCGTGTAGCTCTGACAAGCTCGTTCGGTTATTTCCGGATAGAGAACGTTCCGGCGGGAACGGCGTATGTCGCGAGAGTCAGCAATAGCAAGCTTTACCAATTCTCTCCGCGGGTCGTCGTTGTCAGCAATGATGTGACCGACCTTAACTTCACGGCCGAGCCTTAAGGTATGCTCCCCACCCACGCCTCTTTTTTTGGGGCGTGGGTGAGATCTAATTAGTAGTTCGTGGCCGTTTGTTTTTCTACGTCCGGCTCGTGTTCCACCAAGAATCGTTCGGCATCGATGGCGGCCATACATCCGGTTCCGGCTGCCGTAACTGCCTGCCGATAATACGAGTCTTGAGCATCGCCGCTGGCGAAAACACCCGGAATGTTGGTCTTCATTGTCTTGCCTTCGGTTATAAGGTAACCGACGTCATCCATATCCAGCACACCTTTGAATAGATCGGTATTCGGCTTGTGTCCGATGGCGATGAAGACACCTTCGGTCGGGAACTTTGAGGTTTCTTTTGTCTCGTTGTTGTAGATCGTGATCGCCTCGACACCGCTTTCCTTTGTCCCGTGGATCTCTTTCACTTCGGTGTTCCAGACGACGTTGATCTTTTCGTGGTTAAGGACACGCTCCTGCATTATTTTCGAAGCTCTGAACTCATCGCGGCGGTGCATGAGTGTGACACTCGATGCAAAACGGGTTAGGAATAAAGCTTCTTCCATCGCCGTATCGCCGCCGCCAACTATCACGACAGGCTTCTCGCGGAAGAAAAAACCGTCGCACGTTGCACATGCCGACACGCCGTTACCACCGAGGCCTTCGGGAACAGGTTCCTCGCCCGGGATGCCGAGCCATTTTGCTGACGCCCCGGTCGAGATAATAAGCGTATCTGCCTTAATGACGGTCGAAACCTCCTCGGCATCCTCGCTGTCTTTGCCTAAGAGCGTGAAGGGACGCTGCGAGAGGTCGACCTTATCGATCCAAACGTTGATGATCTCGGTTCCGAAGCGTTCCGCCTGGGAACGAAACTCACTCATTAGAGCAGGCCCCATTATTCCTTCTGAAAAACCAGGATAGTTTTCGACGTCGGTCGTTATCGTTAATTGGCCGCCGGGCTGCGGGCCGTCAATCACGAGCGGGTCAAGCTGAGCCCGCGATGCGTAGATCGCCGCCGTCAGGCCGGCCGGGCCGGAGCCCAATATAACCACTTTCTTATTGATCTCTTTGTTTGCCATTTGTGTA
>JBBQTV010000079.1:0-14788 GCA_038212935.1 Pyrinomonadales bacterium
GTCTAGCGGGACGCGTAAGATTCCAGCGGGTGAAAAGGAAGCATCTGTGATGTCCGAGATGAGTGACATGATCGCTTCCGGAGATACCTTTGCCCGCTCGCTGAGCTTAACGGCGAGAGCATCGCCGGTACGGTCGATCGACACTATAAACATCGCTTCGGCCCTTCTGCGAAGTCGTCCGTACGCAAAAAGATTTTCGACAGAGCCAGGAATGCGGCCGTATCTGTCCTCGATTTCCGTGTGACTGGTTTGCAGGACTTCTTCTGATTCCGCAGAAGAGATCCGCTTGTATGTCCGCAGGCGCTGACTGGCTTCCGAAATGTAAAGTCTCGGGATCGACACATCGACTCCGAGATTGATCGAAACGCTGCTCTCATCCGCGATCTCGTCGCCCTGTATCTCAGCGATGGTGCGTTCGAGCATTTTGGTATACAGGTCAAATCCGAGGGCGTCAAGATGCCCAGATTGTTGGCCCCCAAGAATGTTGCCCGCGCCGCGGAGTTCGAGATCCAACGCTGCGATACGAAAGCCGGCGCCCAGATCGGAGAATTCCCGGATGGCGCTAAGCCGTCGCCGAGCGATCGGTGTCAGCTCAAGTTCGCTCGGAATCAGCATGTATGCATACGCCCTCCGGTTTGACCTTCCGACGCGGCCGCGAAGCTGATAAAGCTGTGAAAGGCCATAGTTGTCGGCCCTATTGATGATGATCGTGTTCGCCCTTGGGATATCGATGCCGTTCTCGATGATCGTCGTCGCGATCAGAACGTCATATTTGTAATCGATGAAATCAAGCATCACCTGCTCCATTTCTTTCTCATTCATTTGGCCATGCCCGATCGCTATTCGGGCGTCCGGTACTATTTTTTTTACATGAGCAGCAATCGCTTCGATCGTCTCGACACGATTATGTATAAAGAAGACCTGGCCGTTTCGGGCTAGCTCGAGGTCGATCGCCGATCGGATAACGCCTTCCGAAAACTGCACGACCTGAGTGTTGATCGCGAGGCGGTCCCGAGGCGGCGTCTCGATTACCGACATGTCCCGCATCCCCAGCAGCGACATATTCAACGTTCGCGGGATCGGTGTTGCGGACAGGGTCAACACATCGACCTTCTTCTTTAGCTGTTTGAGCTTTTCTTTATGTGCGACACCGAAACGCTGCTCTTCGTCAACGACGACAAGACCGAGCTTGGGGAGTTTCACGTCATTAGATAATACGCGATGCGTTCCGATCACTACGTCTATATCGCCTTTCTCGGCAGATGCGACCACAAGCTTTTGTTCTTTCGAACTTCGGAAACGGGACAGCAGATCGATCTTGGCGGGAAACGCCGCAAAGCGTTTTCTGAAGGATTCGAAATGTTGATATGCAAGGATCGTCGTCGGTGTCAAAACTGCAACCTGCTTGCCGTCCATCACCGCCTTGAACGCAGCGCGCATCGCGACCTCGGTCTTACCATAACCCACATCGCCAATTATCAGCCGGTCCATCGGCCGAGCGGTTTCCATGTCGGCTTTTACGTCGTCGATCGCCTTCGCCTGATCAACCGTAAGGTCATATGGGAATGCATCTTCAAATTCATGCTGCCACGGCGCGTCGGGCGAGAACGCATATCCCGTAACGAGTTTGCGTTCGGCATACAGCTTCAGCAGCTCGTCCGCCATGTCCCGCATGGCACGTTTAGCCCGGGCTTTAGTTTTCTGCCATCCGATGCCGCCGAGCTTGTCGAGCGACGGGGACGTCGCTTCGCCGGATGAAAAACGCGATACGAGGTCCATCCGTTCGACCGGAACGAAGAGCTTTGATTCATCGGCATAAACCAGAAGCATGAACTCGCGTTCTGAGCCGTGCGTCGAGATCGTCTGAAGCCCATCGAACCTGCCGATCCCATGATCAACGTGAACGACATAATCGCCGATCTTCAGGTCGCGAAAGTCCGAGATAAAAGCACCCAGCCGTGGCTTTCGGGGGGTATCTCTGCTGGGTTTCGTTGGTGATTCGCCACTTTCGCCGAAAATATCAGCTTCAGTAAATATCTTGAAGCCGAGCGACGGCATCTCAATACCGCCCGAGAGGTCGCCTACGATTATCGAACCGGGTTCCGTGCTTACATTGTAATCGCGGAGAATTTCCTCGATCCGATCAGCCATTCCCTTTGTTTGCATCGCGAAGAGAACCGATTTGGTCGCCGCTGCGGCACCGGCGTGATTGGCAAAACTTGCCAGATCGCCATGAAATCTGCGTGTCGGCCGCGAGGTTAAGTCAAATTCGGCCGTTATGGAAGCTGCCGGAAACAAGAAGAGCGGCGACCTTGTTCCGACCGTCGTGGGGGGCGGATCGGAGAGCGCCATAGAAAATTCTTCGTCAGTTGATGACGCATGACCGCCGAGCGGCCTGATCTCGATCCGGGCACGACGCTCAAGTCGTTCCCTTAATTCGGCGGGCGGGATGAACAGCCGCGAAGGCTCGAGCCCGATCTCGTCCATATTGGTAGCAGAAGCGTATTGGTCTTCGACACCGGTGAAGAACGATGATATCCCGTCTTCGATAATAGTAGGTTCGTCTACAATGATCGCCGCATCGGCCCCTATATAATCAAACACCGTCCCCTCAAGCGGTTTTGTCAGAGGAAGCATGAACTCCCAGCCCGCAAACGATTCGCTCTCATCGGCAAAGCTTGTCCGATCCTTCAGACTTCGGGCAAAACGCGGATCTGCAAAACGTTCCCCGGCGAAGAATGCCCAGTCCTTAAAGTCTTGGGACGTGACCATGAACTCGCGCATCGGAGCAATATCGACGGAACGGATCTGATCGGTCGATAGTTGGGTCTCAGGGTCGAATTCGCGGATCGAATCTACGTTGTCGCCGAAAAACTCGATCCGCGAGGGAAGCTGCGATTGCGGCGACCAGACATCGACGATCCCGCCCCGAACGGAAAATTGACCGATATTGTTTATCGGGTCCTCGTGGACATAGCCTGCGGATTCTAGCGTCGATAACAGTCTATCTGGTGCGATCTCATCATCTAGTTCCAATCGCATTCCGTTTTGAGCGATCTGTTGAGGCCTAACAGTTCGTGATATCAGAGCGCGGGGCGGCAAGAGTAGAAAATCGGGCGAGCCGTGAGTCAATTGCCAAAGGGCAAGGGCACGACGCTCAAGTGTTTCCGCATGTGGCGACACGCCAGAATATACCTCGGTCTCGAACGACGGAAGCTCGACGATCGACGGAATCTGCCCGACTATCGTGCCGAAAAATTGAAGGTCGGTAAGCCATGTATCTGCCGCTTCATTTGAATCGGTCAGAACGACAAATGGACGCTTAACAAGCGGCTGTAGCCTGGCAAGTATGAAGGCCTTCGCGGCCGTCGACGTGAGACCTGAAAGCGAGACCACTCCTTTGCCATTTCGGACGGCAGCAGCGATCTCGTTACAACTTCCTTCGATTTCCGCTAGCTTGAGCATAAACACACTTATACGCAAAAGTCGTCGTCAGCGTAACGTGCTGACGTCGGCAGTTTGCGTGAAACACTAATGATGCCACACCGGTGTGGCGATGCGAAATTGAGGATAGGGTCAATCGGGACCGGCGGATGCGGCACGATCAACGGTCAACTCACCGGTTTTGATATGAATGTCGCGCTGCGGATATGGGATCACAACATTGTGTTTGCGAAACTTGCGCAGAATGGCGAAATTTAGATTGCTCATCAAGAGGCCCGGACGATGTAAGTTGGACCGGCTCCAGGCACGCAGCTCAAAGAACAATGAGCTGTCATCGAACTTTAGAAACCTCACCGAGGGCGAAGGATCGCTGACGACATCAGCACACTCCTCCGCAGCCTCGACCAAAAGCCGCGAAACGAGATCGACATCCGAATCATACGAGACGCCAATCGGGATTCGAAACCGAACTACATCAGTCTCGAAACTCCAGTTGATCACATTCTCCGAAATAAATTTGCTGTTCGGGACGATGACCGCAATGTTGTCATTGGTTCTAACGCTCGTGCTTCGGGCTCCGATGGCCAGAACGCGGCCATGTACATCGTCGACCTCAATGCGGTCGCCGACCTTGATCGGCCGTTCGAACATGATGATCAGACCGCTGATGAAATTATTAGCAATATTCTGCAGGCCAAAACCGATACCGATACCAACAGCACCGGCCAAAACGTTCAAGGTGGTCAGATCGATGCCGACCGTCTGCAAGATGACAAGAAAGCCGACAAAAAGGATGATATACCGCGTTATCGTACCAATCGCCTGCTGGGCACCAAGATCAAGCTTCGTTCGCTGCAGGAACTTGCCGATCAGTAAGTTTCGGAGCTTGGCCGAGACATATATCAGGACGATACCGAGTAACGTCATGTAGATCAACGTCAGCGGTGTGATGTTCGCATTGCCAAGGTTGAATAGCGAATAATTCAGAAGATCCGTTGCGGGCCTGATCGTCTCCTGAACCGCTTCGCTCATTTTGTTGTCGTTTGCTTGCACTGTAACTCTAATAATAGCAGTTTTTACGAAAATTGAGGAACTCAAGTTCGAAATCCGCGGCTGAATGGTTGGGTGGCCGATCGTATGCCGAAATTTCAGCCTTGCCGACTCTATGTTTCGTTTCTGCTCGAGAGTCTGATTTAATCGAAGGTTCGAAATCTTTTATATGACCATGCAGATCCCTGATTTTGACGAAATAATTGAGCCTAACGACCAGACTGAGGCCCGCCTCGAGCACCTTAACGCCCTGCGCGAGCTTGTCGGCAACGCGTACCCGAACAAATTCGAAAGGTCGAGGTTGTTCGGCAGCGAAGACACGATCACTGCTCTTATTGCTCATCCCGAAGTGGCCGAAGTGGCTTCGGAGATGGCTGAGATCGTCAGGGGTCTTAGCGAAGGCGAGCGTCCTCCGGCTGATAAGAAGGAAGTATTGAACGAACGGCTGAAAGCTTTCGGCAATGTTCGCATCGCGGGTCGGATGGCCGTTCCCCCGCGGGTGATGGGGAAGGCCGCGTTCGTTCATTTGTCGGACGGCATCTCGCGGCTTCAGATCTACGTCCGCAAGCAGGACGCGTTGGCGATCAGCAATGACACCGGCGAGGTGATCGATGCCGACGGCAGGGCGTGGGAGGTTTTCGGGCTGCTCGACCACGGCGATTTTATTGGCGTGGAGGGATTTCTGTTTATTACTAATACCGGCGAGCTTTCGGTGCATGTGGAGAAATTGCAGTTTCTGGCCAAGGCAATGCTCCCAATGCCGGACAAGATGCACGGCATCGCCGATCCCGAGATCCGACAACGTCAGCGCTACGCCGACCTGATTGCCTCAAGCCTGCAGATCGAGCACGACGGCCTCACAACCCGTGAGGTTTTCGAGCGGCGGGCAAAGCTGATCTCATCCATTCGCCGTTACCTCGAAGACCACGGCTACATCGAGGTCGAAACGCCGATGCTAACGCCAAAGGCTACCGGCGCCGCCGCTAAGCCATTCGAGACGCATCACAACGCTCTCGACATTCCGCTATATGCCCGCATCGCACCCGAGCTTTACCTGAAACGCCTGGTCGTTGGCGGTTTTGAAAAGGTTTACGAACTCAACCGCAACTTCCGTAACGAGGGCATCTCGTTCAAGCACAACCCCGAGTTCACAATGCTCGAATTCTACTGTGCCTACATGGACGTCAACGGCATGATGGACTTCTGCGAAAAGATGCTGCAGGAAAGTGTGGAAAAAGCGACGGGCGGCCTATCGCTGACCTACGAAGGGAACGGGATCGATTTTGCCCGGTTCGAACGGATTTCGATGTGTGACGCTATAGTCAAATACGCACCTGATAAGAAGATCACGGATTCGAATATGATCGAGCTTTTTGATGAGTTCGTCGAAGCAAAGCTGATTCAGCCGACGTTCATCATAGACTTTCCCAAGGCTATTTCTCCTCTTTCCAAGGCTTCGCCAGAAAACCCGCAGATCGCGGAGCGGTTTGAATTGTTTATCAACGGAATGGAGATCGCGAACGGCTTTTCGGAGTTGAACGACCCGCGAGAGCAGTACGAACGATTCGCCGATCAAATGAAGGAACGCGAACGCGGTGACGAAGAGGCAATGGTGCTTGACGAGGATTACATCCGAGCTCTCTCTTACGGTATGCCGCCCGCCGCGGGCATCGGCATCGGCATCGACCGCCTCACAATGCTCCTGACTAACAAACACTCCATCCGCGACGTCATCCTCTTCCCGCACATGCGGCCCGACAAAAGAACGCAAGAATCCGAGGACTAAAACGTCAGTATTTTTCGGGAGATATTATGTATGCCATTTGCGATCTATTGTTTTATTGTTGCGGTTTTCGCCCTTTCCGGCTTCGGTCAGCCGGCCGGAACGGGCCTTTTCGATCAACCGGAACGGCTCGAGCTTACGGGTTGGGGCGAGCCTGATGCGGACATCGTACCGGGGCCGACAACCTTTTTGACAGCGTCGTTTTACCCCATCGGTTGGTCGCGTGACGGCAAATTCGCCTATGTCATTGAACCGCCAGATGAGGCTTGCGGTTGCTATTTTGCCGAGATAGTCATTCAAGATCTGGTAACCGACAAGGTTATGTGGTCCGAACGCTATTCCAGCGAACTGCTCGAAGACCCGGAAGCCGAAAACCTCGACTCCTATTGGGCGGCCAATCAGAAGAAATTTTCGTCGAAATTGAACGAGTATAGAATAATTGCATTATCTCGGTTCGACCTGCTCGGACCAACGGTCGGCTTCGGCAACGACGTTTTTACTCCGACGGTTAAGGTCAACGTTGAGACCGACAACGACTTCGAGGTGGTCGGCGATGTGACCGTCCGCCTTCATTCGAAGCGTAGTGGTTCAAAAGTTATTCACCGTGACGTTTATAAGAAAGGCGAGATCAGTGGGTTCCGTAATGCGATGATCGCCGGTTCGCTAAAAAGCCCGTTCGAAGCCCGCATCGCCGTCCTCATCGTCGAGGAACACCGCGGCTGGGAAGGCCCGCCAAACACTACCGGAGTGAAGGTCGCCGGAGCCTCGCTCACCACCGGCTTCAAACGTTAGTGCGTCGCCAAATAGGACCCACTTGTCAGGCTTGTGCTACCAACCCGCCGATCATCTAGCCATCGCACTTTTTGCCGAACGGGAAACTTAGAGGTAACATCAAACGTAAACGCCTGTATAAACCTGGTCCGAGCCGAGAAACAATTATTTCGAAAAGGAGTCTAAAGATGAAGAGATTGCTGTCTTTTGCGACAATAGCAGTACTTGCGGGTGCCGGAGCAGCGGCGTTTGCACAGAACGATATGAAACCACCAGTTGCGAAGAAAGTGCCTAAGGTACTGAAGATCCATGGTTACGAGATAACTGATGACTACGCCTGGATGCGTGACCGGAACGACAAAAAAGATCCGGCGATCATCAGCTATCTTGAGGCAGAAAACGCCTACACGGAAGCTCACATGGGTAAGCATAAGCCGTTCGTTGATGCACTTTACAAGGAAATGCTTGGCCGTATAAAGCAGACCGATCTTAGCGTTCCTTACAAGCTTGGCGGTCACTGGTATTTCACCAGGAGCGAGGAAGGAAAGCAGTATCCTACGTATCTTCGCAGTAAAACACAGGACGGCAAAGACGCTGAGGTGCTGCTCGACCAGAACGCGATGGCCGAAGGTTACAAGTATTTTGCGATATCAAGTTTCGAGCCGAGCGACGATGGCAATATGCTGGCATATGCGACCGACACCACTGGTTACCGCCAATATACGCTCCAGATAAAAGACCTGAAAACTGGCAAGATGCTTCCAGACAAGATCGAGCGGGTTACGTCGATCGAATGGTCGCCGGATGGCAAGTATCTGTTTTATGGCCAGGAAGATCCAGTCTCGAAACGGACTGACAAGGTCTTTCGGCACACGGTCGGGACGACAGGAACGGACGAGCTGATCTTCGAAGAAAAGGACGTTTATTTCAACGTAGGCATCGGCCGCTCTCGTGACAAGAAGATGTTCCTGCTTGGGACCTATGCCAAGACGAGCCGGGAATTTCATTATCTTCCGGCGGAAGATCCGACCGGGAAGTTCAAGATGATCGCGCCGCGTCGCGAGGGACACGAGTATTCGGCAGATTACAACAACGGCGAATTTTATTTCGTAACAAACAAAGATGCTGAAAATTTTAAAGTGATGAAGGCTCCGGCCGCGGACCCGAGCGAAGGGAACTGGAAGGACTACATCCCGCACAACCCTGACATCAAGATCGAAGACATCGATTTTTTCAAGGACTATGCCATCGTTTCCGAACTTGAGAACGGCCTAGAGTACCTTCGCGTAATGGACATGAAAACGCGGCGGGCAACCACGCGAGTTCAGACGCCGGAAAGCGTTTATACGATGAACCTCGGATTCAATCCTGAATACGATTCGCCTGTGGTCCGATATGGATACTCGTCAATGATCACGCCGAATTCGACATATGAATTCGACCTGCGTACCCGCCAGAGCAAGCTCATCAAGCAGCAGGAGATACCGAGCGGATACGATAAAGCACAATATGAAACGACACGCGTCTGGGCCGACGCTCGCGATGGCGTTAAGGTTCCAGTCTCGATCGTGATGAAAAAGGGAACTAAGCTCGACGGCAAAGCACCGATGCTCCTTTACGCGTATGGTTCGTATGGTGCGTCGATGACGCCGGGCTTCTCGACCGCACGACTTTCGCTAGTTGACCGCGGCATGATCTATGCGATCGCCCACATTCGTGGCGGCAGTGAGTTAGGTGAACGTTGGCGGCAGGAAGGCCGTATGTTCAAGAAGATGAACACGTTCAACGATTTTGTTGACACTTCCAAGTGGCTGATCGATAAGAAGTACAGTTCGCCTGATCGACTTGTAATACAGGGAGGCTCGGCTGGTGGCTTACTAATGGGTGCGGTGATGAACCAGGCTCCACAGCTTTATAAGGCAGCCATTGTCCAGGTTCCCTTTGTCGATGTTATGAACACGATGATCGACGAAACGCTTCCTTTGACGACGGAGGAGTGGGTCGAATGGGGCAATCCCCGCGATGATAAGAAGGCGTGGGATTACATGTACACTTATTCGCCGTATGAGAATATCAGGGCTCAGGATTATCCAAATATGCTGGTCGAGATCTCGCTCAATGACAGCCAAGTTCCTTATTGGGAAGGATCGAAGTACGTGGCTCGCGTAAGGGAGTTGAAGACGGATGACAACGTGGTTCTTCTAAAAACGAACATGGGCGCCGGACACGGTGGTTCGTCCGGACGATACGACCGACTAAAGGAAGTGGCCTTTGGTTATGCTTACGCACTTACTCAGGTTGGCATTACGAACTAGGGACCTAAACTTTTCAAACTTGGAGGCCGCCAGTGAGTGATCCGCTGGCGGCTTTTCTAACGACGCTGAGGTCGTTTAACAATGCAAAAAAAGCTTTTCTTTTTATGCCGGTTTGCGTAAACTGTTAAAGGTTCTAAGTTCCGCCTGATTCTCAATTCTGCTACGAAGACAGTCCTAACGCTGAAAATAGATCCGCCTCACACACCCGCAGCCCGCATTTATGAAGTTGGAAAAAGAGAAGATCCTGAGCCTGTATATGCTCTGCCTTCTTCCGGCGGCGGGTTTCGCTGTGTTTTGGTCGATGGTCGGATTCAGATGGCAGAACGTCGACCTCCCGTTTCTGGCCTATGCGGCGGTCACTGTCGTTTTCGCATCCAGCTTTCAGATAAAGCTGCCGCGAAGTAACGTCCACTTGACGGCATCTGACGCCCTTCTGGTGTTCGGTCTGCTGGTATACGGCATCGAGGCCGCCATCTTGCTTTCGGTCATTGAGTCCGCGGTCAACTCGCTCCAACTCCGCCGAAGCGGGGTTTGGATGAAGCCCAGAACAATGCTCTTTAATGTTCAGCTTTCAGCGATAGCGATGCTTTTCTCCGGGCTTGCGTTCGAGATCGTGAGCGAGCGGCTGGTAGCTTTTGACTCGTTAGCTGGCTTTCTGCTTACACTGACGGCGGTTTCGATATCGATGTTCGCAGTGAACTGTGTCGTTATCGCCCCGATCTTGTCGTTGAAAAATGACAGATCTATATTCGCAAATCTCCGTGAATACGCCTCTGAATCCACTCTTATACACGTGATCGGCGTTTTTACCGGGGGACTCATTTTCAAGACCTTATTGCACATTGATCTGACGACGCTGATCGCTGCTCTTGGCGTTTTCTCTTTAGTTTATTGGTCGTATCGCCGGAAC
Source organism: Pyrinomonadales bacterium (assembly GCA_038212935.1). Classification (GTDB taxonomy): domain Bacteria; phylum Acidobacteriota; class Blastocatellia; order Pyrinomonadales; family Pyrinomonadaceae; genus OLB17. The sequence continues at coordinate 10,274 of JBBQTV010000079.1, forward strand.
ATTTCAGAGGTGAGGCGTGCATCGTCGGATCAACGCGAAGCAGCAAGGCGCCGAGCAGAACAAGCCGAGAGCCATGTGTCCGAACTTGAGCAATATATTGGCGAGCTTGAAAAGACCGGAATCGAACTTCGAGAAAGCCGAGAACGGTTCAAGCACGCCGCTTATCACGATGACCTCACCGGCCTTCCTAACCGAAGCTACTTCATTAAAAAGATCACGGATTTATTAGGTGAAAACTCGAGATCCGAAGGGCCGCGATTTGCGGTACTGTTCCTCGATCTAAACCGCTTCAAAACCCTCAATGATAGTCTCGGGCATTCGATGGGTGACCTTCTTATAACGCATGTTGGCGCAAGACTGACCAGTTCGCTACGTCGCGGATGTACGGTCGGTAGGTTTGGCGGCGATGAGTTTGCGATCCTATTCGAGTCTGTTGACAGCCGCGAGAGCATTGCTGGAGTCGCAGCTGAGATCGCTCGTCAACTCGCGGAACCATTCTCCCTTAGCGGGCGGCAGGTCTTCTCAAGCGTGAGCATCGGGATCGCTTTCGATGAGGCGCGCTACGACCGTGCTGAAGAAGTGTTGCGAGATTCCGATATCGCGATGTACTACGCCAAAGAAAATCAAAAGCCTTTTGAGATCTTTGACCAGCAAATGCACGATAAGGCTGTATCGCTCTTAGACCTTGAAACGGACCTTCGGACGGCGATCCGCAGAAAGCAGTTTGAGCTGTTCTATCAGCCGATCGTTGATCTGGACAATGCCCGGATCGTGGGATTCGAAGCCCTCGTCCGCTGGATCCATCCGACCCGCGGCCTCATTCCCCCGAACGAATTCATTCACGTGGCTGAATCTACCGGGCTCATAATACCGATGACCGTTGAACTTTTGCGGGACGCGTGCTTGCAGATCAAGAAATGGCAAGATGTCTCGAATGATGACCTGATGGTCAGCGTGAATCTGTCAGGGAAACATTTCGGCTATCCGACACTGGTCGATCAGATCGCTGATATCCTCGAGGAAACCGGAGTCCAGCCGTCTTGTCTAAAGCTCGAGATCACTGAAAGCGCAGTGATGAACGATGCCGAAGGAGCAATAGCGATGCTAAAGCGCATAAAAGAAACCGGTGTGAAGATCAGCATCGACGACTTCGGGACGGGCTACTCAAGCTTGAGCTACTTACATCGTTTCCCCATCGATACATTAAAGATCGATCGATCTTTTGTTAACACTATGGAAGAGGGCACCGAGAACGGCGAGATCGTCCGAACCGTAATAGCGCTTGCCCGTGCCCTAAAACTAGATGTCATAGCCGAAGGAATTGAATCGGTACATCAGCTTCACCAGCTTCGCGTTCTCGGGTGCGAATTCGGTCAAGGCTATCTCTTCTCCCGACCTTTGCCCGTCGCGGCGATCGATCGGATGTTGGCGGAGGAGGTGCCTTGGAAAGGCATGGTTCGTGATGACGAATCCGGCATCGTCGTCAGAAACGGCGAATTTACACGTCTAAAGTGGGCACAATGGACTTAATCAGACCATCTACACGTCCAGACCAATAAATGGATAGAAAGACAAAACTTACTAGCTCACTCTTGCTGCTCTGCCTTCCTATCGGAGTGGGGGCGGTTATTTGGGCGGTCATAACATTTCCAATCCATAAGGCTGGAGCCGAGATGGCCGCTTTTGCGGTCGTGACAGTGTTTTTCGGCTCATTTCTCAGCGTGCAGTTGCCGCGAACAAAGCTGTTCCTAACGATCTCGGATGCGTTGATACTGCTATCGCTTCTTATTGACGGTGGCCAGCTGGCTGTGCTTCTAGCTGCTTGCGAAGCGTGTTTTGCGTCGGTCAATCTAAGACGTCAGGGGCATCTGACGCAAAAACGAACGATCGCGGTAAACGTCCTTGTAGCAGTAGCGGCCGTGATCCTCACCCACACCGTTATCACGTCAGTGTTTGCTGAACCAGCAACGATCCTTCAAAGCGGTAGCCCTAGGCCATTCATAGCCTTGTTGTTGGTCATGGCCCTGACGCAATTTTTGGTTACGTCGGTTTGCGTTTCTGTTTTCGTTGCCGCGACGACCGAGAAACCTGTTTGGCGAGTTTGGTACGGCAACTGCTTAAACGTTTTCCTAATTTTCGTGTGTGCTTCGATCGCGGCCGGATTGATGGCCTTGGCTCTTCAGCGCATTGATATAATCCTTTTCTTCGCCGTTATCGCATTTTTCGCCTTAACCTATCTGACATATCGGCGTTCCGCCTCAGATGTTGAGGATTCGGTAAAGGAAGTAGAGCTTGAAAAGACCGAAAGAATGAAGGCGGCCGAGCAGCACCTTGCAGAACTGGAGAAGTACGTCAGAAAGCTGGAAATAACGGGCCAAGAACTCGCAGAAAGCCGAGAAAGTTTTAGGCACGCTGCCAATCACGATTCACTCACAAAACTACCAAACCGCACTTTTTTTATTGAGCGACTCAAACTACTTCTGGAACAGTGTCGTGAAGATCCAGAATGCTGCTTTGCCGTAATTTTCCTTGATCTTAATCGTTTTCGCTACATAAATGATAGTCTCGGGCATACGATGGGTGACCGGATCCTTCGCGGCGTTGCCAAACGGCTGCAGGAAATCGCCCGGGAGAGCGATTTCGTCGGGCATTTCGGCGGGGACGAGTTTGCAATAATCTGCAGCGATGCCTACGAACCAGAGCGCGTTTTTGAGCTTGCGGAACATGTCAATAGGAAAATTGCCGAATGTTTTCGGTTCAAGGGCCGGCAGGTCTATACGTCGGTGAGCATCGGGATCGCCTTTGGGCGGCCGGACTATCGATTTGCCGAAGACATTTTGCGAGATGCTGATATCGCAATGTACAACGCCAAGGACCACGATCGATCTTATTCAATATTCGACCAGTCAATGAGAACGAGCGCTATAGCTCTCCAGCGACTTGAGACCGACCTCCGCTATGCCATTGTTTGTAATGAGCTGGAACTTTACTATCAGCCGATCGTCGATCTTGCCGACGGCAGGATAGCTGGGTTCGAGGCTCTAGTTCGTTGGAACCATCCTACGCGAGGACTGGTGTCGCCATCCGATTTTATTCCTGTAGCGGAAACAACCGGGTTGATCGTTCCCATTACCAACGAACTGCTCCAGAAGGCCTGCCGACAACTCGGCGAATGGAATTCGATTGACCGCCGCCATCTAACTGTCAGTTTGAATCTTTCGGGCAAACACTTTGGCGAACCCAGTTTAGTAGGCCGGATCGCAGAAGCTCTGGCAGAGAACGCGGTCGATCCGGCAAGGCTAAAGCTTGAGATCACCGAGAGCGCGTTGATGGAAGACGCCGAAACCACGATCGCAATGTTGAATCGAATCAAGGAAACCGGGGTAAAGGTCAGTATCGACGACTTTGGCACCGGTTATTCAAGTCTGAGCTATTTGAATCGGTTTCCGATCGACACTTTAAAGGTCGACCAGTCTTTTGTCTCGGAGATGACTTTGGGCACGGAAAATCGAGAGATCGTCAGAACTGTGATCGCCCTTGCCACGACGTTGGGGCTCGACACGATCGCCGAAGGCATCGAGACGGACGAACAGCTGCAGCTTCTCAGGAAATTAGGGTGTGACTATGGGCAAGGATATCTATTCTCGCGGCCGGTCTCAACAGTAGACGCTGAAAGCCTTCTCCATTTGGATTCGGCCTGGAGGCACATGTTCAGGGAGAGCCGTTTCCTGCACCTGAAAGGTGTCGATGCGGTTGACGAGAATATCCCGGCTTCATAATTCATTCAGCGTGAATGTGTGGCTTTGCATCGACGGGGAATTCCGTCTCAAATGCAGATGCCATGTTTAGCAAGGTACCTTCGTCCCAGAAATTTCCTACTAACTGAACGCCTATTGGCAGCCCATTATTTGACAGGCCACACGGAACGCTGATAGCAGGAACACCGGCAAGATTTGCCGAGACGGTGTAGATATCGCTCAAGTACATTGCAAGGGGATCATCTGATCGCTCGCCGATCTTGAAAGCGGTCGTGGGTGAGGTCGGCGTCAACAGAACGTCGCATTTGGAGAATGCTTCGGAATAGTCTCTCTTTATGAGTGCTCGGACCCGCTGGGCCTTGGAATAATATGCATCGTAATATCCGCTTGAAAGAACATAGGTCCCGAGCATAATTCGTCGTTTTACTTCCTCACCGAAGCCTTGTTCGCGAGTCCTAAAATACATTTCTCTGAGTTCATCGGTATTTTCCGCGCGAAACCCATACCGCACGCCGTCATAACGGGCAAGGTTTGACGATGCTTCCGCGGTCGCAATTATGTAGTAAACCGCAATTCCATATTTGGCGTGCGGGATCTCGACATCGACCACTTTGGCACCCAGAACGCGATAATTGTCGATAGCTATCTCGACCTGCTGTCTTACATCGTCGTCGAGGCCTTCCGCAAAGAGTGAGCGGGAAACGCCGATCGTCTTCCCAGTAATATCGGCTCCAAGGGTGGCCTCGTAATCCGGAAC
>JBBQTV010000080.1:0-14645 GCA_038212935.1 Pyrinomonadales bacterium
GCATATCATCAGCATCGATTCGTCCAGTTTTCGCTCAACTTCGTCGAGTGTTTTGATCGTCTCGCCGGCCCGAGCGGTGCGGACGACAATTCGATTTTCTGCAAGCTTATCCAGATCGAATGCGTGCATCGGCTGGCCGAGTTCGAGCATTACAAAATTCGTGATGTCCGCGACATTATTTATCGAGCGTTCGCCGACGGCCTCGAGCCGGTCGACCAGCCATTTTGGGGACGGCCCGATCTTTACGCCACGGAGAATTCGGGCCGTAAACCGGTGACACAGCTCCGGAGCCTCGATCCTGACGACCTCGGGAGCAAGAACAGACGGAAATGGGACCGCATCATCAGCAGATCCGTCTGAAGTATTTTCATGAGCAGCGGCCGATGCCTGTGTGTTGACCAAAAGCTCGCGTGCGACGCCCAGATGCGAAAGACAATCGGGCCGATTCGACGTCAGATCGATGTCCAAAACAAGATCATCGCCGTGTGCATGAATTCCCTCGACCGCCAGTCCAACGCGGGTCAACGCCGTCGCCGTCTCCTCAGGCGAAAGTTCGATATCAATAAGCTCCTTGAGCCAGTTGTAACTAATGTTCATTCTCTTCAGGGGCAACTTCCTTGCCCCATTTATCCATTTCTATTCCGCAATTGAAACAAGTCCAGCCTCCCCATTCTTTCTGTCTTTCGTTCTGCGGAATTCTGATGTGCGGCATTTTAGCTGAGCATTTAGGGCACAGGACACGGAAGGGGTTTATGCCTGTATCAAGTCCGAATGCATATCTCAAGATCAAAAGCACAATTATTGGAAGAGCAATTGTTGCAATCAACGTAGTAAGATAATCGTCGTCCAACATATCCTCATTTGAATTGCTCCAAAAACCTCACATCGTTCTCGAACATATGCCTGATGTCGTCGATATTGAAGAGCATCGCAGCCATACGTTCGAGACCGAAACCGAATGCGAATCCCGAGTAGACTTGCGGATCGACGCCCACCGCACGCAGTACGTTCGGATGAACCATTCCCGAACCGCCGAGCTCGATCCAGCCGGAACCTTTGCACGGGCGGCATCGGTCGTTCTCGAACTGGCCCGTTCCGCCGCATTTAAAACAAGAAAAATCGAATTCCGCCGATGGCTCGGTGAAAGGGAAATAAGAAGGGCGGAACCGCGTAACGGTATTCTCGCCGAAAAGTCGCTTGAGCCATTCGGTAACAGTGCCTTTCAGATGCGCCATTGTAATGTTTTTGTCCACGCACAGGCCTTCGATCTGATGAAACATCGGCACATGAGTCATATCGGGCGTGTCGCGGCGAAACACCTTTCCCGGTGCGATGATGCGTATAGGCACGCCGCGGCGTTCCATCGCCCGGATCTGCACCGTTGATGTCTGCGACCGCAACGCAAAGCCCTGAGTTGTGTAAAATGTGTCCTGCGACTCGCGGGCCGGATGGCCGTCGGGAATGTTCAGGGCGTCGAAGTTGTAATAATCCGTTTCTATTTCGCGGTCATCTTCGATCGCATAGCCCATCGAAACAAAGATGTCCTCGATCTTTTGACGCAATATAGTGATCGGGTGCAAATGACCGGTTCGCGGCCGCCGCCCCGGAATGGTCACATCCAAACGCTCGCGTTCAGTCTTAAGGTCTGAAACCCGTTTTCCTAATCTTGTCTCGGCAACTTCAATCGCCGCTAGAATTTCACCTTCTAATTGCTGTGTGAGTTTTCCAAATTCACTTCTATCCTCGGCCGCAACCTTTCCGATCAACTTCTTTGCGGCCGCAAGGTTTGATTTCTTGCCGGTGTGTTTGACCTTAAGTTCGCTGGCAAGCTTGAGTTGGCTTTCCGCGTCTTCCAGCCGTATCCGGTCAACACTTACATCAGCGAGATGGCCAAACTCATTAAAGAAAGACGTTCGAACATCTTCAAGTTGTTTTCTCTGTTCTTCCATTTAGTGAACCGCGGACTAACCGCAAACCGATATTGTAGCAGGGGCAAAACCTACGGCAAATCTCAGCGGCCTCTGTGTGCTCCGTGGCTGGCGAAAACTTTGCTAATATTCCCTCATAACTTATGAAAGCTATCGTAAAAAGCAAAGCCGAGCCGGGACTGTGGATCGAAGATGTGGCCGAGCCCAAGATGGGCATAAATGACGTGATGATCCGCGTCAAACGCGGTGGCATCTGCGGCACGGACCTTCATATCTATAACTGGGACGCGTGGGCCCAAAGCACGATCAAAGTTCCGACGACCATCGGACATGAATTCGTCGGCGAACTCGTCGACGTCGGCTCGAACGTTGTTGATTTCTCGGTCGGCGACATCGTCAGCGTCGAAGGCCACTTGGTCTGCGGACGCTGTCGGCATTGTATGGCCGGCCGCCGTGCGTTGTGTGCAAACACGACCGGTGTCGGCGTGAACACCAATGGAGGTTTCGCCGAGTTCATCGCCGTTCCCTACACCAATATCTGGAAGCACAAACCGGACATTGATCTCGACGTCGCTGCGATCTTCGACCCGTTCGGCAACGCCGTCCACACCGCGCTCGAATTTGAAGTCTTCGGCGAAGACGTGCTCATCACCGGAGCCGGCCCGATCGGCATAATGGCCGCCGCGGTCGCAAAGCACGCCGGTGCGCGCAACATCGTCATCACTGACGTAAATCCGTTCCGCCTAGAACTTGCCGAGAAAATGGGCCATGTCACAAAGGCCATCGACGTCAGCAAGACCTCGATCAAAGACGTGCAGGAAGAGCTGGGCATGAAAGAAGGTTTCGACGTCGGCATGGAGATGTCCGGCGTCCCGCAAGCCTTCAAAGACATGCTCGCCAATATGTTCCACGGCGGCAAGATCGCGGTTCTCGGCATCCCGGCCGAGCAATTCGCCATCGATTGGAAGACCGTCATCTTCAACATGATCACAATCAAAGGCATCTACGGCCGCCAGATGTACGAGACCTGGTACCAAATGTCCAACCTCCTCGAAGCTGGCGTCGACATCTCCCCCGTCATCACGCACCGCTACTCTTACAAAGATTTCGAACAAGCCTTCGACGCGATCAAGGAAGGGAATTGCGGCAAAGTCGTGTTGGATTTTGAGGAGATTTAGGTACACCATCTAACTCTGACAATGCGGATTTAACGTAGAATAGTATTGAGATATGAATCCAACCGAAGTACGTTATAAGGAATGGAGCGATAGTGTCGCAGAACTTGCGGTAGACGCCCTTGTCGACGCCCAACTGGTTCCGAAGGACAAGTTCGACGATGCGAGCTCAATCGTAGCGGAAGAGATATTTGTCCGGTTGATCCTTGGAGACCTTCCTGATTCAAAACCGTTGTTAGAAAGCAAAGCGCAAGAGGATAGATGAAGTCCCTATTACTGATTACAGCATCGTTCGTGATCTTCGCACTCGCGGGTTGCGGCGGCGGCGGTGGCGGCAAAGTATTGTTGGGTTACGCCGTTGACGAATTGGCGGACAAAGCCGTGGCGAACGAAGAGGCGTACATGGGCAAAGAGGTGGTCGTCTCTGGATACGCTTCTTCACCCTCGCCCAACATGGACAGCAACGGCTACTCGCTCGGCCTCGACTTCGATCCGTACAGCCCCATCGATCGACAGCTTAGCTGCATCGTCCCGCAAGGCAAAGCACCCGAGGGACTCGACAGCAAATGGGTGACCGTCAAAGGAAAGATCGTAAACATCCACCGCCAAACCTACATGGACCTAAAAAGCGTCAGACTTGAACCCTGCGAATTGGTGAAATGATAGAACAAAAGGAGATATCAATGAAAGCACTCATTTTGATAGCGGCGGCGGTCATGTTCTCGGCGGCCGTACATGGCCAAAGCCCCCGGGTCTTTCACGAACGCCTTGGTAAGCCGGAAAAGGTTGAAATCAACGATGGCAAAGTCGTAAAGGAAACATTTAGGTATGACTCAAAGTTCCTTGTGACCTTGACCTATTCAGATTCGGAGAAGGCAGCGAGTTTGCAAATATTGCCGGAAAAGTCGCAGTTACTCGACGTTCGAACGGACCCGGTAGTAAAGCAAGAGGAGCTAAAATCGGCATTGGACAAACTCGTGCCTGCCGATGAACAAGGAAAATACGTCTGCGGCACATTTCTCAATGTCTTTTGCTTGCCGACGAATGATTGTGCCGGGGTCCGGTGGGATTACGAGAAAGTTTCGGTCTATTACAATTCGGGAAATGGAGGTACGCGATATGCGATTCTGACTTGGCGAGACAAGCCGATCTCGGGTAACTGCTCAACGATGCCCAGGCCCGAGCCATACGTCTTCGATAAAGTCGACGGATGTCGTTAAGCGGAAAATCGAGCGTTTACGCGAAAACTGTTCAGAACAGAGAAAAATCGGCTTAATCGCTTGAAAAATCGGATATTTCGGGCGAGAATCGCTTCCGACGCTTGGCGGAGAGCTCGGACAAAATATTGACGCTTGAAAAAGCAATGGTGCTTTAGATTCACGCCGTTCCGGCAATAGATCATAGGAAAATAAAGGAGATTTTGTTTATGGCGGAGACAGGGCATGCGAGGAATGTTGGGCATTTTGCGACTTTGATCGCGTTTGTTGATGGGTATGGGGTGACTTATAACCCGAGCAATCCGGCGATCGAGTTGGCGGCTTTGCAGGCGAAGTTGCCGGCGGCTCAGAGTTCGATAGACGGCGTGACGACGGCGATCGCGCCGTGGAAGATCAAGGTCAACGAACGCGAGACCGAGTACGAAGGCATCAGGAAATTGGTGACCCTCGTGGTCAACAGTTTCGCCGCGTCCGGTGCCGAGGACAACGCCATCGAGGATGCGAAAGGCTATCAACGAAAGATCAACGGTGCCCGCGCGACCGCCCTGCCCGAAGACGACCCCGAAACGCCCGAAGACGAAAGCCAGGGAAATTCTGTTTCGCAACGCAGCTATGTGCAGATCGCCGAACACTTCGACAATCTGATCGAACTGCTCGACAATGACGCCGCCTATGCCCCGAACGAAGTCGATCTGCAAGTCGCGACCCTGCAGGCAAAATCCGCCGCGATGAAGACCGCAAACGAAGCCGTAACCGACACCGAAATAAATAGGATGGATCTCGCCGGGTTTTTACTTGCATTTGCAGAGCTAAGCAAAAGCGCGGTTAATGCCGATGAGAACGTCTATTTTGTCACGGTCGAGGCATAGTGAGACCGCCACAAAAATTAGGAATTCAAATTTCAAGGAACATCTACAGAGCGCGATCATTGACATCCGCATGGCGGGGCTTTATTAGAATGAGCGTGTGATCGACGCCCCGCAAGATGCGCGGGTATGATAAAATTCGAGTATGGCAACGCCGAATATTCAAGAGCGAAAGTTGGAACTGATACAGTGGTTATCGGTGATCGATGACGCTTCGCTGATCGAAAAGGTCGCGAAAGTGCGGGACGACAGCGTTAGCGACTGGTGGAACGAGATATCTGAAGCCGAAAAGGAATCGATCGCAATTGGCATCAAAGACGCCGATGCGGGACTGTTAAAACCTCATTCCGAAGCGAGGGCTAAGTATGAAAAGTGGTTATAGGGTCCTTTGGACCGACCACGCCCTTGAAGAACTCGAAAAGGCAGTCGAATATCTGCAATTGAATTTTTCTGACGCCGAGATCGCTCGTTTAGCCAGAGCAATTGAGTCGACGCTTAGTCACATCACCCGAAACCCGTCGATGTATCCGGAATCTGCCACGGCGAACGGAATTCGAAGGGCGGTCATTCTGCGATTCAACACCTTGTACTATCGGGTTAACCGAGACGAAAAGCAGGTCGAGATACTTTCATTCTTTTCAAACAGACAAGATCCGGATTCGCACGAGTTCTAGAAGAGAGATTATGTACGAGAATTTCAAAGAACATATACAAACCACGATCAGCGACATCCGCGAGGCGGGGCTTTATAAGAATGAGCGTGTGATCGACGGCCCGCAGGACGCGCGGATCGATGTTGGGGGCCATTCAGTGCTCAACATGTGCGCGAATAATTACCTGGGCCTGAGCGATCACCCGGCGATCGTCGATGCGGCGAGAAAGTCGCTCGACGAATGGGGCTACGGCCTGTCGTCGGTGCGGTTTATCTGCGGAACCCAGGCCATCCACAAAGAGCTCGAACGCAAGATCAGCGAATTTCTCGGCACCGAGGACACCATTCTCTACACAAGCTGTTTTGACGCCAACGGCGGCCTCTTCGAGACGCTGCTTGGCGAAGAAGACGCGGTGATCTCCGACGAGCTCAACCATGCAAGCATCATCGACGGCATCAGGCTCTGCAAAGCTCAGCGGTTCCGATACAAGAACAGGGACATGTCCGACCTCGAGGCTAAACTAGAAGAAGCAAAGTCGTCTAGGTTTAAGATGATCGCGACCGACGGCGTGTTCTCGATGGACGGTTACATCGCGAAGCTCGATGAGATCTGTGACCTGGCGGAGAAGCACAATGCGTTAGTGATGGTGGACGATTCGCACGCCGTCGGCTTCATGGGCAAAACCGGTCGCGGCGTTCACGAACATCACAACGTCATCGACCGCGTCGACGTAATCACCGGCACGCTGGGCAAGGCTCTCGGCGGAGCCAGCGGCGGTTACACCAGCGGCAAAAAAGAGATGATCGAACTGCTAAGACAGCGTTCGCGGCCGTACCTTTTTTCAAACTCCGTCGCGCCGCCGATCGTCGCCGCATCTATTGCCGCGATCGATCTCATCACGAGCTCGACCGCTCTACGTGACAAGCTGATGGAAAACACCAGATACTTTCGCGAAAAGATCCAGGAAGTCGGCCTAGAAGTTTTGCCCGGCGAACACCCCATAGTCCCCGTCATGTTCGGCGAAGCTCAGCCCGCGGTGAAGATGGCAGAATTGCTACTCGAAAAAGGCGTGTATGTCATCCCGTTCTCTTTCCCGGTGGTACCGAAAGGGAAGGCGAGGATAAGGACGCAGGTCTCTGCAGCTCATTCAAAAGAAGATCTCGATTTCGCGGTCGAGAAGTTTGCCGAGGCGAAAGAAGAATTAGGAATAGGAAAAGGCGCCTCGGCATAGGCCGAAGCGCCAATTGAGTTTACGTGAAAAGCCTAGGCTGCCGCTTGGGCTTTTTTGTCGATAGCGTCTTTCGCCTGACCTGCGATCGTTGCGAACGTTTCGGGCTGTTTTACAGCGAGATCGGCAAGCGATTTGCGGTCAAGTTCAATCCCGGCTAGATTCAGCCCGTGAATGAACTGCGAATACTTGATGTCATTGAGACGGCACGCCGCATTGATGCGGACGATCCACAGTTTACGAAAATCACGCTTCTTCAGCTTGCGGCCGGTATACGCGAACTTCAGAGCGCGTTCGACCGATTCTTTAGCCGAACGATACAGCTTCGACTTTGTTCCACGATAGCCTTTCGCTAAGGCTAATATTTTTTTGCGTTTCTCTAGACGCTTGTTTCCACGTTTTGCTCTTGGCATTTTATTAAACTCCTATTGTTTTGAGTAGCGGCTGAACCGGCCCTCGATTTCCCAGCTGAGGCCGCCAAACGGCGGAACTCAAAACATTTAATCTCGTCCGTACGGCAACATCTTCTCGACACGCTTCTGGTCGCCTTCGGATACCAGCGCGTCAATATCAAGATTGCGCTTTCGCTTGCTCGTTTTCTTGGTCAAAATATGGCGTGCGTGCGAATGTCCGCGTTTGAACTTTCCGCTAGCCGTTGAGCGAAATCGCTTGGCTGCACCCTTGTGTGTTTTTAATTTCGGCATAATATTTACTCTCCCAAACATGTTTTGAACAACTAATTCTGGCAAGTGTTCCGACACGTGCGATTGCCCGCAGCCATGCCTTAAAAAATCTCGTCTTTCTCTTTATCGACCTCAGCCGCCGGCGGTTTCTCTGCCGGCTTTTTGGGCTTCTCTTTTGCAGGCTCATCAGATGGATCCTCTGTCTTGTGGATCTTTTCGCTAGGCTTCTTGTCAGCTACCTTGGCCTTCTTCGGGTTAAAGATAGTGAACATCTGGTACCCTTCCATCTTCGGGTGTACCTCAATGTCGGCCAAATCCGAAAGAGCTTCCGTCAATCGCTTAAGGATCTTGCCCCCAAGCTCGCGGTGAGTCATCTCTCTTCCGCGAAAGGCTATAGTGGCCCTGACCTTGTCACCGCCCTCGAGCCAACCGCGTGCTCGCTCCATCCGGTATTCGAAATCATGGTCATCGGTTCCGGGTCTAAACTTGATCTCTTTGACCTCAACGGTGACCTGCTTTTTCTTTGCATCGTGGGCCTTTTTCTTCTGTTCGTAAAGAAACTTGCCGTAATCGATCATCTTGCAGACCGGAGGTTTCGCGTTCGGGGCGATCTCGACCAGATCGATACCTCTCCGTCTCGCCTCTTGGATCGCATCTCGCGTATCCATCACACCCAGAGCCTCTCCGTCGTCAGTAACAACTCGCACCGACGGAACTCGAATTCGTTCGTTCGTGCGATGAAGCGGCTCGCGAAAACGCGGGCGTTGTCCTCTTCCACCAAATCTTCTAGCGATAATGCCTCCTAATAATTCTTGCGATCTCAGAGACTCCGCATCTGTTTCTGCTGCGATATCATCTCTTTGAACTCTTCCAGCGACATTTGTCCGATGTCGCCCATCTTTCGCTCGCGAACGGCGATCATTCCGTCCTCTAGTTCCTTGTCCCCAAGAATAAGCATAAATGGAACCTTTTGCATCTGAGCATCCCGAATTTTCGCACCGATCTTATCAGATCGCGTATTCGTTTCAACCCGGAAACCCGCCTTCTTCAATTCCAGCGCCACATTCAAGGCGTATTCGTTGATCCTGTCTGTTATCGGCAAGACCGCAACCTGAACCGGTGCCAGCCATAACGGAAACGCTCCGGCATAATGCTCAATTAGGACGCCAAAAAAGCGTTCGATCGAGCCGAACAAAGCCCGGTGGATCATGAAGGGACGATGCTTCAGGTTGTCCTCGCCCGTATATTCCAACTGAAATCTCTCGGGAAGATTGAAATCAAGTTGGATCGTGCCTAGCTGCCAGATCCGTCCAATGGCATCTTCGATCTTGATATCGATCTTCGGACCATAAAATGCGGCTTCGCCTTCTATCCGTTCGTAGGTGATGTTACGTTCGGCGAGCGCCGCTGCGAGCGAAGCCTCCGCACTTGCCCAATCATCTTCTGCCCCCAAATACCCTTTATTCTCGGCGGATCCGCGAACCGAGAGCTCGAATCTGACCTTGTCGAAACCGTACGTATCAAAAACCATGATCGCGAAATCGAGGCAATCTGAAACTTCAGCCGGAACCTGATCCGGACGCACAAAAAGATGAGCGTCATCGACAGTAAAGCCCCGAACACGCATCAATCCGTGAAGCGTCCCTGATAGTTCGGCGCGATATACGGTGCCCATCTCAGAGTAACGTTGCGGCAGGTCCCGATAGGATCGTGGAGAAGACTTGTATATCCCGATATGGAACGGGCAATTCATCGGCTTCAGGCGGTATTCCTCATCCTCGATACTAGTCGGGGCGTACATTCCGTCCGAATAATTTTCTTCATGACCGCTCGTGACCCAGAGATCACGCTTCGCGATGTGCGGGGTGTAAACGAAGCTATAGTTTCGCTTCTCCAACTCATCGCGGAGCAGTTTTTCCATCTCGCTACGGATTATGCCGCCCTTCGGGTGCCAGAGTATCAGTCCCTGGCCGTAATCGTCATCGATGGAGAAAAGGTCAAGCTGTTTGCCGAGCTTGCGATGGTCGCGTTTTTCGGCCTCTTCCCGCTGCTTCATCCAGGCATCGAGATCTTCCTGGGTAGCAAAGGCGGTGCCGTAGATGCGCTGCATCTGCTGATTCGCCGCATCGCCCTTCCAGTACGCGCCCGACAACGCCAGTAGCTTAAATGCCTTCAGCTTGCCAGTGTGCGGAACGTGCGGGCCGAGACAAAAATCGATGAACGGTGAATTATCGATATAATAAATGCTAGCCGTTTCCTCAACCTTTTCGGCGATCAATTCTCGCTTTAACGGCTCGTCGCGTTCAGTGAAAATGTCAAGAATCTTCGCTTTCTCGATGTTTTCGCGACGATAGGGTAGATTCTGCTTTGCCATCGACTTCATCTTTTTTTCGATGACAGGCAGGTCTTCTTCGGTCAGATTTCGCGGAGCTATTACGTCGTAGAAGTATCCATAACGCGGATCGTCCATCAGAGCCGGCCCAATACCAAGCTTGGTTCCGGGAAATAGGTCGAGGATCGCCGCGGCCAAAAGGTGTGCAGAGGAATGACGGATGATCTCGAGTCCGTCTTTACTATCAGCTGATATTGGCTCGATCGAGATGACTTCGTCCGTAGCTTCGAGCTGTTGGTTCAGGTCTACTTCGGAACCGTTGACCTTCGCCGCCAAAGCGCTTTTGAGAGCATCACGGTCGATCGCCTTGATCGCGTCCGCAACGGTCGCAGGAGCAGGGATCGTCCGTTGATTCTCTCCAAATTTTACGTACAGCTCACTCATAGACGTGTCCATAGTCAATAGCGGACCTTCAATGCAGATCCGGAAACAACCGCTCGGGCCCTGATCTTTATCAGAGACGATCGGTCCGTCGCTCATGGCGTTGACTATTTCGAACGGCGATCTTTCGCCCACTACTACTTAAATAGATCAGATCCGATAAGAGCGACTTTGCCTTGCAGCCTCAGTTAAGTGACCGCGAATGTCCCGCCATTAGAGGCGGGTCGTAGTAGTTGTTAAAACAGCAAAGTTCTTCGAAAGCATCTTAACGAAAATCGTTGGCGGCGAACAGGTCACTCACCGCCATTAGTAACAAACTAAAGAAATATACAGTTTTAGCTGCCAAGTTTCAAGTGAGAATGCGGATCATGCCGGTAGAGACGCTTGCTTTCCGCCTATCCAATCCCACGCTGCTTCCTCGTCGGTCTCGTCAAAGATACGGATCTCGGTCTTGACGATTCCGGAAACAAGCTCTATGAAATTTCGCATCCACGGCTTCGGCCCAACAACGGCATACTTTGTCACCTTCGACAAAGCCTTGTACTTCATCCTATATAAGTCGTCATTAAGAATGGACGTTAGATCGAACCCATCATAGTTCTTGATACGCGCCAGTACATTTATCGAGTCATGTTTATCAAGCAGAGGCATGAATTCCTTGACCGCCATTTTGAGGTCCCCATCCGACAATCGGCCCACGACCTCATAGGCAAAAATATTCTCGCTTGTTGTGCCTATTAATCGGAGCCCCGCTGATGCTGCGGCCTCTACCGCGACCGGCGCTGGTTCCTCGGACGCCCAGGCAAATGCTCGGTCGCGTTCCGCAGGCGCGAAAACCCGAACGTCGATCGAAGAGAACACTATTCCCTCGACACGAGCGATTGCTGCCATCCAGCCTTTGTCGGTGACCAAGGCGGCACGATAGATCCGTTTTCGGTCGTTAATGCGCCCAAGTCCATCCACAATATCCTTGAAAAGCCCCTCGAATGTATAAGCGGCCCCGGCGTCCACCTCGGCAAAGATCGAAACACGTTCGGAGGCAAGCAGCCTTTCGTCGATCAAATTCGAGCCGTTTTCAATGTCCGCGGCAGAGATCTCGCCGGAGATCTTCATCGCAGCGAGGTGTTTTGGTGAGTCTAATATTTCCAGCATTTATCCGAACCTCCATGACAGTAATACGATAGATCGAATCTATAATTCTATACGACAGGTCAAGCCAGAAGTTCGTGAGCTTCGAAAATTCGGCATTTAAAAACAAAAATGGTAGGCACTAGCAGAGTTGAACTGCTGACCCCTACCGTGTCAAGGTAGTGCTCTACCACTGAGCTAAGTGCCTACGGTTTTCGCCTCAAAAGCGAATTCAAAGAATGCCAAACCGCGCTAGGTGTGTCAAGTCAGTTTGCCTTTACCGCGTTCGTCCCTGACCCCTGATTCCGCTTTCATCTCGTCGGCAGAAACTTCCGCCGGGCTGGAAAGCCGCTTTGTCGGTGCGCCCGGCATTGAAAGTTCCGAGCGGTCTTCTGTCTCAGGCTTTTTCGGCAGGCTTTTTGCCACCTTTCGACCGAGATACATATTCGCGATCTGGTAGACCGAGACGACGATGCCAAAAGCGACCACCAGGTAGAGTAGGTTGCGATCTAAAAGCCCCGTCAAAAAGAGAAAGACAATCAGGGCCGAGGTCAGCGACATTCCGATGCTTATCAGCTCAAGGACCCTGATTCGCTGGACGCGATCTTCGCGGGAAGCCGCCCGGAACAAGCCTAATCCGCCGATGTGCTCGAGGTTCGGGAGCCATTCGCCACAGCTTCGACAATAGGATTCGTGCGATTGCTCACCGGCACCGCATTTGGGACAGAATAGCGTCATCATCGCACCAGATTCGAACAAAACCGGTGCATCGCGATCGCAACGAGCCTTGCCGTGCGGTCGTCCTGATCAAAATCTGGGTTAACCTCGGAAAATTCGATAAGCTTCGTGTTGGCAAGCGACGCCGCGTATTTCACCAGCGTGATGAACTCACCTGCCCGTAACCCCAGCGGTGACGGAGCGGAAACTCCGGGGGCATCAGCGGAACGAACTGCGTCGAGGTCAAAGCTAAAGAACGTGCTCAGGCTCGAGCTGTGATTGATGAAGTTCAAGCGGATCTGGTCCTTGATCTCCATGTCGATCTCAGCCCTCGAACGAAGCATCTCCAGGCTGATCCGATGAACCTTCAGTTCGCGAATGTACTCGTAATAAATTGGCGAACAAAAGTGTGCCTGGTAGCCGACCTCGAAGAAATACGTCGGCCGAAGCAGCTTTTCGTCAAGCAATTGGCGAAACGGTGTGCCGCTATTTCGTTCGTCTGCAAGGCGCACATCAAGGTGCGAATCCACATTCACAGCGATCCAGTTATCCGTGCCGAAATTCTCCGCCATCGCACATCCGTCGGGATACGACACGTCGTTCCCTCCACCGAGCACGATTACCAACTTTCCGTCCGCCAACAGCTGGTTGACTACCGCAAAATGATTATCGTGAGTCTCCTCCAGCGTCGAGCCGATCAACGTATCGCCGAGGTCGAATATGCGTTTTTCGATCTTGAACGGCGTCAGCCGATAGAACTGTTCGCGGATGGCGTTAGGAGCCTTCGCGGCACCGACGCGGCCCATGTTTCGCCGAACGCCTTCGTCCTGCGGGCAACCGAGAATGACTATCTGGGCGGCGTGATAACCGTCCTCATCGCGACGAACGACCTCGCCCAGCCGTGGGTCATTGCGGTCGCCGCGGCTGAAGAAGAGGGCTTCGTCGGGCCGAGTGGTCAGGTCAAAGATGTTTGTCATATTCGCCCTAAGTATTTTACGAATCCCGCGTTATGTCAATTTTGCCCTGTCCTGCCGCAGCATTTGCATTCAAAACTGGCCGCGTCGCGGTCGATCGCCGCAAACCGTTCGTCCGCAGCGGCCCGAATAGGTTCGCGGTCGTTCGAATCGAAGTAATCATTTATCGCTTTGACCAGCTCAAGCTTTTCCAGATTGGGCAGATTCAGAAAGCCATTAAAGACGACGGTAATGTTCTCATTCATGATCATGAAAGTATTTTGCGAATTCCGCAGTGTGTCAACTGTATGACATTCAAGTTACGTCACCGCGGATATAATGCGGAAAAAAGAGAGGACAAGGATATGACGAAACGATGTATTTGCTTGACCGTCACCGCGGCGGTAGTCATCTCCATTTCCGCCACGGCGGCCAACGCGCAGATCGATCAGATGTGCAGGGACTTTAGCCACACGGCGATGTTTGGAAAGTCACGAACGAACGCGGGGAAAGTTTATGGCCAGATCCGGTTTAGAGGTCTAGGAGCCGGAGCCAAACGGCCGCGGGCTACCGTAACCTTCATGGATCCGGGCGGATTGCCGAGACGTTTAACGGTGGCACGCAACGGCAATTATTGCTTTAGTCTGGGCCAAGGCGGCGGGACCCTTATTGTCGAAGTCGATGGCTCCGAGGTCGATCGCCGGAGCGTCGCGGCGTTTCCCGCTCAGCTCCACCGCGAAGACTTCGATGTGATCTTGCGGTCGCCGAAGACATCGCCGCCGGCGGTCATTTCGTCGAAATTCTATCGTCCGCCAAACCGCAAGACGTTAAAGCTGTACAAAAAGGCGGCCAAAGCCGAGGCTGCAGTTAACTTCCGGGCGGTGCGGCGTCACCTGAAAGCGATCGTCGCGTCCGATCCGGAGGATTTCATTGCGTGGAACCTGCTTGCCGGCTTTCAGCTTAGAAACAGGGATCTCAAAAATGCCGAGTCGTCGGTGCGCAAGGCGATCGACCTTCGGGCGGATTACACGCCCGCGTGGATAAACGCCGGCCGCGTCCGGGGTGCCCAAAAGCAGTACGAGGCCGCGATCGAAGCCTTCCTTCATGCTGGCAAGCTCGAACCCGACAACGCCGCCGCTTTTCATCTCCTGGGCGAAAGCTATCTGCGTAACGGGCAGGGAAACCTCGCTGTCGAAGCGCTCAACCGGGCGATCAGGCTAGAACCCGAACGCATGGCCGGGATTCACCTGATTCTCGCCCGGGTGTACCAGCTCGCCGAAATGCCCCAAATGGCCTCCAAGGAATACGAAACCTTCCTTGCCAA
>JBBQTV010000081.1:0-14516 GCA_038212935.1 Pyrinomonadales bacterium
CAAAAGCAGCACGACGAACTATCGGCCGAGCGAAAGTCGCAGGTCGGCAGCGGTGACCGATCCGAAAAGATCAGGACCTATAATTTCAAAGAAAATCGCGTCACCGATCATCGCATTGGGCTCACGATTCACCAACTCGACCTCGTGATGGAAGGCCAGATCGACGAATTTATCGAGGCGCTTACAACGCATTACCAGACCGAAAAGCTAAAGGCAGAATCGGTCGCAAACTAGATTACGACGTGGCAATCACACGATTATATTTGGTCAGACACGGACAATCTGCCGGAAATGCCGAGGGGCGATTTGGCGGACATGGCCCGACGCCGCTCTCCGATCTCGGCAAAGAACAGGCCGAGCGGACGGCGAAGCATCTTGCCAAAGAGGGTATCTCCCGCATCTACGCCAGCGACCTGCACCGGGCAGTCCAGACCGCCGAATACCTTTCGCAACTGACCGACGTTCCTGTGATAGCGACCAAAGCCTTTCGCGAACGCCACGTCGGCGTGCTCGAAGGGCTCACCTTTGACGAATCGAAGGTAAGCCATCCCGAAGATTTTTATGCGCTCGTCAACCGCAGCGTTCACCACATAATCACGAAAGGCGAAAGCTATCGCCAACTGCTCGAGCGGGCTACCGGCGAGCTTTGGGACATCCTTCGCGACCACCAGGGCGAACGCATTGCCATCTATTCACATACCGGTGCCATCTGTTTCATCACGCTGCATCTGATGGGGGCCATCCGCCGCGATACCAAGCAGACACCGTGGCTCGTTACCTCAAACTGCGGCATCAACCGCTTTGAGATACGCGGCCGCCGCAACGTCCGCGTCCTCGCCCTAAACGACACCCGCCACCTAGTCAAACCCACCGGCAACGACAGCTTCGCCGCCCTTTAACGGCGAGGCCAATCTTGACTTACCACCACTTTTATACTATTCCTCTCTCATAGAACCTTCATTACCGTTTTGCCGCCGAAATTCACGTAGGAGCATTTTTGAACATGAGACGAATATTAATTGGATTTTCATTTCTGAGCATTCTTTTAGCCGCACCGATGGTCGGTTTGGGACAGACAGACGAGGTCAGCGAAGCGACCGGCCTGCCGATTCCGATCGGCCAACCCGTTATATATGGTCAGGTAAACATAAATAATCGGCCTAGAGATGCTCGCCGACCGAGTATTTTCGTTTCACTTTTAGTAAGCGGCACTCAGATCGACCGCCGGCAGGCAAATGATCGCGGTTATTTCTATTTCTTGCAGCAACCCAGACATGGGCATGCACTTGTATTTGAGGTTGACGGAAGCGAGGTTGGGCGTGCTTACTTGACCATCGGCGTCTCGAATCGAGTCCGGCAGGACGTTTCTCTAGATTGGAACGCACTACACGGTGCGACGATTCAGAAGACGGGTTCGGTCTCGGTGAATCAGCCGTACGAACGAAACGAAGACAACCAGAAAGTCTTTGATAAGGCGATGCAGTCCATTCGGGAAAAGAAGAATTCCGAGGCGATCGGCACGCTTCAGGAATTGACTGCC
The DNA here is from genome assembly GCA_038212935.1 of Pyrinomonadales bacterium. Taxonomy (GTDB): domain Bacteria; phylum Acidobacteriota; class Blastocatellia; order Pyrinomonadales; family Pyrinomonadaceae; genus OLB17. The sequence continues at coordinate 1,541 of JBBQTV010000081.1, forward strand.
AAAGACCCGAAAGACTTTGTCGCGTGGACGCTGCTTGGAACCGCTTTATACGCTGACAAGAAGATCTCGGACGCAGAGGCGGCTTTTCAAAAAGCAATCGAACTCAAACCCGACTATGTCCTCGCCCTTCTCAACCTCGCCAAGCTCGAACTCGAGAGAAAAGATCTGGACAAGGCGATCGAATTCGCCGGCAAGGCAGTGGCGGCAGATCCAAAGTCTGCTGACTCTAATCACGTACTTGGGGAAGCATATCTCCAGAACAAAAAAGGTTCGCTTGCGGTCGGATACCTGAACACTGCGATCGAACTCGCTCCTGTCGAAAAGGCCGACATTCACCTTCGCCTCGCAGCATTGTATGACGGTGCGGGCCTCAAAGATAGAGCGGCTGCCGAATACAAGGCATATCTTGAAAAAGTGAAAGATGCTCCCAATAAAAAGAAGCTCGAAGAGTATGTGAAAGCCAATGGTTCCAAGTAGGTGCGACACCAAGAAAAAAGGCCGCGGCAATTTTGCCGCGGCCTTTGCTTTGTCTTTCGACAAGCCCTAGAACGAGTAACGAATACCGAACTGCATCCTTCGCGGATTTCCCTGAATGTCAGTGAAAAGCTTACCGAAATCTCCCGGTGCACTCGCGGTCTCAGGATCTTGTGGCAGACCGTACGTGGAACGTGTAAAGTTGGTCGCCGCAAAATACTGAACGTTGGTTACGTTGAACACTTCCCACCTGAGTGACAAAGCATGACCTTCGCTCCAAGGCATCTTGAAGGATTTAGAAAGTCCCATGTCCATCACTTGATAGCCGGGGAGCCGAAGCGTGTTTCGTTCACCCGTCTCGCCCGGTCGGGCGTTACGGAATGAATTGAAAGCCGCCTGCGGATCCGTGAAGTAGTTCTGCGTATTCCTTACAGCTCCATAATCGACATTGCGGATACGCGTTCCGTTCGATTGGACGTTCCAGTTGGTTGCCCACTGAGCCTGGTCAAACGGTGTCGAAAGCGGCTGTCCCGTGTTCCATCTATAGATGCCGCGAAGCGACCATCCGCCCAATATCGCATCTGCAAAACGATTCATGTCGCTGAAATACCTGCGGCCGCGGCCGAAAGGCATATCAAACACAAAGTTCGCATTTACGACATGCTTAGAATCGAAGTCCGAAACCGAATAATTGTCTTCCGGACGAAGCGGATTCAAAAGGAACTGCCCGCCGTAAGAACCGTCCGTCTGAAGCCCGGAAACATCATCCATCGATTTCGAAAACGTGTAATTGATGTCGTAGCTCAGCGTTTCTCCCAACCGCTGCCTGAGCGAGAATGTACCACCATGGTAGTTCGATTTCGCAAAGGTTCCAAAGGATGAGAACGCAGCATACTGCGGGTGGAAGAAAAGATTCCTCGCTCCGTTCCTACCTTCGTCATCGATCAATAGCTGAACGAATGTCCAATCGAGAATGTCAAACCCCGCCCGGTCGATCAGGTTGTAAATACCCTGAGTCGAAGTCGTACCTGGTGCTCCGAACAGTCCTGCCGTGTCGAAAAGATTCTCGAAATACGGAATTGCCGGTACGTTCAGGATATTTGTATTGGCCGCACGGAGATCGTGCAGCATCCCGGCCGCTGTATACCAATCCATCCCCGATTGCGGATCGACAAGGTTATTCAGGGCCATGATGTCTCGCGAACCGAAAAGGTTCCGAGCCGATCGGCCGATGTACGAAGCCTCGAAGTACATTCCCTTAGGCAATTGACGGCCGTAGGAAACGTTCCAGCTATAGTGCTGCGGCGATTTGATCGTCGCGTCAAGTGAGCTTTCAATACGTTGAGCTTCATCCGGATCAGTTGAAAAACGCTGTGCTGGGGCCGGGATTCCGGGAAGTGCCCGGATGTCCTGATTAAAGCCCGTAAACAACGGTGCCGGATTATCCGTGACGTTGTAGGTATTGGCTGAAATGGTCGTGCTGCTTGTAAAGCCGATCGACGAAAGTCCGTCGAAGCTAACGGCTAGCTGTCCGCCGAAGTAGTCATTGGTGATACCAAAACCGCCTCGCAGAACCGAGTCGCCCTGGTTACCAAAAAGGACACGGCCTATGCCCCGTTCAAATCCGGGCGACCATGCGGCAGCAATTCTCGGCTGCCAATTGTTCCAGTCCATGCTGTAAAAGCCGGGACCATTATTTGCCGGGCCGCCAAGTTGGAAGTTGATCAGCTCGTTGTTCGGCACGCCAATAGCCGCAAACTGCTGGCGGCGTTCGAAAACGTCACCAAGTCTCGGCGTCGGAACGACCTGGAAGCCGTTTTGTTCATATACCGGACGGCTGACCGCATAGCGAAGGCCCATGGTCAACGTCAAAGTCGGGTGCACCTTCCAGATATCCTGAACGTAAGCATCATATTCTTCCGTCGCAAAGCTGCGAACCGCCGGGGTACCGGCCGGTAATACACTGCCGTCAAGGTCGAACGTAAAGTTTCCGCTGTATTGCGAAAATCGTCCGATGATAGCCGTCGCCGCAGCCTGAACTGCCGCTACGCTGCCGCCGTCGATCGTATAGCCGTTGTCAATGAATTGATTTGTAACGACCGCACCCGACAGGTCATAGAACGATGGGTTGGTGACCGCATTGTCAAAAGCGTTTGCAAAGCTCTCGCGTTGGTTGCGGATGATACGGACGTTTCCGCCGACCTGAACTGTATGGTTGCCCTTGATCCAGGTGTAATCGTTCGTGATGTTCTGCACCGGCGTTACACGGCTCAGGGTACGAGCGAATAGCAACGGAGAGTACACAAAACGGAAGGTGATGGCCGGATCGCCGGAATCGCCTTGTGTGCTGAACGCCTGTCGCGTAAAGCCATACCGGAAGTTGTTTATCTTGTTGCTAGCGATGGTCCAGTTATGGCCGACCACGAATCCATAAGGATGACTCCAAACGGACGTCGCCGGCGTTCCCGGAAATGCTGAGGTTCCGGCGGTTGTGTCCCACTGATAGTTTCCACGAAAGAATAGGCCGTGGCTATTTGATGGGTTCCAGTCAAAGCGGGCGATGTGAGTATTTTCTTTGACCGTCGTTGGCGAGTTAAAGCGGAATCCGCCGGTATTCAGTCCGTCGCCGATAGATGTATTGTTCGACGCAGGAGCGCCGGCCAGTACGGACAAAGCGAGTGGGTTGGCACCGTTTATCTGTGAAAAGATCTGATTGAATTCCGCAAGCTGAATCGTGCAATTTCCACCGGCACAGCTAGGTCCCGTACCTTGGAATCGAATTTCGCCTTGAGCAAGATGTGGAAGCGGCACGGTACGATTTACAGAAGCATCCTGCTTCTGAAACTGCCCTTCATAAGAATAAAAGAAGAAAAATCGGTCGCGAACGATCGGCCCGCCAAAAGAGCCGCCGTAGACGCTGCGGGCAAGGCTTGGCCTTTCTACGCCCGCAAGATTGTTGAAAAAATTGTTGGCTGAGAAGGCAGTCGGGCGATAGAAATAGAATGCCGATCCGCGCCAGTCGTTCGTTCCGCTTTTGGTCACAAGCGAAACTTGAGCACCGGACGATCGTCCTTGGTTTGCGTTAGCTCCGGTGGTTGTAATCCTAAATTCTTCGACCGATTCGGTAGTAACACGGAGGGCCGAACCTTGGGTCGTGTCAAAGCTGCCCGATCGGCCGCCAGTCTGTTGGTCGTTGATGTCGACGCCATCAAGCGTGATATTCGCCTGGTCGCTTCGGCCGCCGGCTACGTATCCGTCGCGGGTAACTCCCGGTTGAAGAGCAAGCAGGTCATTGACGCGTCGCAGGTCGGTCGGCAATTCGACGATCTGCTCGGAATTAAAGCTGTTTCCGATGGTCGCATCCTGGTTGTTTACGATCGATTCAATACTTCCGGTCGTGACCTCGACTATCGCGGTAACATCGCCGGGCTCGAGAACCAGTCGAAGGTCGGCTGTAGAGTCGACGTTCGCCTGTACAGCATTACTGACCAAACGTTTGAATCCGGCATTCTCCACCTCGATACGGTAGGTTGCCGGCGGAATGGATGCAAATGAAAATCGGCCTAAGCTCGACGTCACCGTCGAACGGGTGAAGCCTGTATCCGGATTAGTTATGGTAACCGTTGCACCAGGCAAAACTAAACCGGCCTGATCGGCTACAATTCCGGAAATATTGGCTGTCCCTGATTGAGAAAACGCACTGCCTGCAAACAGTAATACTGCAGACAGAGCAAAAACAAAAGCGTTAGCCTTTGATCTAAGAAATCTAAGTCGCATAGAACCTCCTTCGTGGGTTTGGAAAAATCGCGGGATGTAAAGCTATATCTAGGTTAGGCATTTTCCGTTCCACAACGCCAAAACCGCTTATTAATTAAGTTTAACTGCGAAATCTTCCCTGGGATGGATCGTCTAATGACCCGCATTATAGGCAATTTTCGGATAAAATTCAAAATCTCGGGCAATTTCGGCACGACCTTACCGCTGCTTATCATTCGTTTGCAACAACTTAAAGATGGATTTTGCGGCCGTGGCGGCGGATCCGGCGGCGGTTGAGATCGTGGGGCTTACTGGATTCGCGACGTCGCCGACGGCGTAGATCCCGGAAATGCTCGTCTCGCAGACGGTGTTGACCTTGACATATCCGGCCGCATCCAGGTCTGCCTTTCCGCTTAGCAGCTGTGAATTCGGTTCGACGCCGATCCGGATCAAAATATTGTGGGCTTCGATCACTGATGGTTCGCCGGTGTTGATGTCGCGAACGATTATCCTCTCTACTGCATCGCCGCCTTCGATGCTCTCGACCTTCGCTCCGGTTATAAACTCCACCCGTTGGTTTTGTCGGGCCTGAGCCATGAATTCATCGCGGGCGGTGAACTCGGCTCGTCGGTGAACAATAAATACCATGTCGGCGTGTTCGCCGAGCATGACGGCATTTTCCAACGCGGCATCTCCGCCGCCGATTATCACGACTCGCTTTCCTTTTACGCGTTCGCGTTCCTTGGCTCCTGAGGTCAATATGCCTTTGCCCTGAAAATCCATCTCGCCCGGAATTCCCAGCCCCCGACGTGAGACACCGGTCGCCAGCACGATGGCTTTTCCGGAAACACGCCTTCCGTCCTTTAATTCAGCGGTGAGAGTCGCCGCATCGATCGCGACTGTCTCGCCGGTAATTCGTTTAAATTCGAAATTATTTGCTGACCGAATGAATGCATCCGCAAGCTCGCGGCCGTTCGCGGCTTGCACGGCAGGATAGTTTACGATCGGGTTGTATATCGAAAGAAGCTGGCCTCCGAATTCGCTTTCCTTTTCTATTAATAGAGGTGCAAGTCCCAGATCGGCGCACCAGATCGCTGCGCTGAGGCCCGCCGGTCCGCCGCCGATTATCACTACATCATATTCATCAGCCACATCCAGCATCGCGAATCAAAACTTTCTACTAAATTTTGTCAGCCTAACGTTCCACTTTTTGTCACTTCGACCCGATTTTCGGTCACATTGAGCGAACACCCTTTGTTGTCGTACGCCTTCTGAACAGCCCAAGTCTAGAGAGGTTTGGGCATTTTATCAATTTAGTCGAGATTCCTGTCCCATGGCACCCTGATTGCATATCGGTCTTTTCTGGCAGTGGACTTTGTCCATTTCCCGCTAGTCTCCCGAACAAATATCCTCACGGAATCAGCTTACCGTCCATCCACCACTATGAGATTAGAAATTGAATCGGCAGCGGCTGTGCCGCCATCGGCTGAGAACATTACCGACAATGGTACCGAAAACGATGCCCTTTCGGAATCGCAGGATCACCTTCGCATTGGAATAAAGGCCGCACAAGGCGGACGCCGTGCCGAAGCGCGCACGTCGCTGCTGCGAGCGACCGAGCTTAACCCAAGTTCTGAAAACGCCTGGCTCTGGCTTGCATCGATCAGCGAATACCCCGAAGAGCTTCTGGTTTTCCTTAATAATGTTCTCGATATCAACCCCGAGAATGCCCGAGCCCTCGAATGGCGAACCGCCACCAATGCTCTCCTCGCCAAGACCTTGATCCAACGCGGCATCGACGCCGCCGAAGAAGGCCAGAAAGATCAGGCCGCAGAATTTTTTGGCAAAGCCCTCGAATACGATCAGCAGAGCGCACTTGCGTGGATGTGGATGGCATCCTTGTCTGATTCGAACGAAGGCAAACTGCTATATCTCGAAAAAGCTCTTTCGATCGATCCCGAAAATCATTCGGCGATCGACGCTTATCGTTCGGCCCGTCAGGCGATCACCGCCGGCCACCTCGCGGATGCCAAGGCAGCCGCCGTCGCCGGACGCAACGACGACGCTCGTGACCTGCTAAACGCCGTGCTCGAAGAAACGCCCGACAGCGAGGACGCCTGGATGCTTCGCTCGCACTTTGCCGACAGTTTCGACGAAAAGATCGCATCGTTCGAACGCGTGCTTGAGATAAATCCCGGCAACGCCGCCGCGGCCGCCAGCCTCGAGTCACTTCGCTCATTCGTCGGCATCAGTCCGACGCCGGTAGCCGCACCAGAAGCCGCCGCTGAGGAGCCGTCTGCGTTCGAACCCGGTTCTGCCGGTGCCGAAGCGTCGATGTTCGAAGACAGTTTCACCTCCGAAAAACATCCGACCGAAGACCTCGAATTGCCTGCGGGCGTCGTTGAAGCCTTCGAACCGGTCCAGCATCTCGATGCCGAAGCCGACGAAATGGAGTCGCATTCGGCTCCGGACGTTGAAGTCACTGAGGTTGCAGAAGTCGCGGAAGTTGCCCAGTTTGCGATGCCTGCCGAGCTCGAGCCCGCAGAAGCGATCGCAGAGCCGATGACCGAAGCCGAGCCTGTAGCATTTGGCGAAGCTGTGGAGGCAGACGAAGTGCTCTCCGCCGAGACGTATGAGTCCGTTGAAACGCACCTTAACGGAGATGCCGTGGTGCAGTTCGAAAGCGACCCGTTCGTATCAGACATTGAGCTACAACCGACGACATTCGAAGAAGAAGTTCAATCGGTCGAGCTTCCATTTATAAATGATCAACCTGAAAATGATCAACCCGACTTCGCGGTCGATCAACCCGTAGCCTTCGGCTCGTTCGAAAGTGATGACAACATCGAAGAGTTCCGCTTCGACGCCATCCCTGCTCCGATCGACACTAACCCTTTCGCGGCGGCTGCCGATGACGAATCGTTTGATCCGTTTTCGACCATGCTGACCATGAACCGGGTCGAAAAGCAGGCCGATGAGCCTTCGAAAGAGATCAATGAACCGCTTCAGGCAGGCACTCCGTTCGAGTCGCCAGCCGATAGTTCGCCTTCATTCGAACCCGATTTCTCACAGACGATGTTCTCGTCAACTACCGATATTTTCAGCCAGGACGCCCCTGTCCTCGGTGACGGAATCCCAATGCCGGCCGACGAATACGAGGCTCCGGTCGAGATCCGGACCGGCTATGAAACTACTGTCGCCCGCGAAGAACCGCCGGCTGATCCGGTACAGTCTCGCCCTGCTTCGGCCACCGTCGCATGTTCGTTTTGTGCACAGCAAAATGATGCACAAGCCATCGCATGCGGAAATTGTTTCGCGGTTCTGACCATTTCAGACCTTGAAATGCTCCTGGCGAATCAGAACGCAGATAAGGTGATCATCAGAAGTGCCGTCGAGGTCATGGAGCACGAACGGCTCACCCGTGAATTTTCGGAGCTAGAGCTGACGATGCTCGGCATCGGACACCTCAATCTCAAAGATCTTGACTCCGGCTACAATTGCTTGCTCGAAGCTTCGAAGATGAACCCGAACAACGTTGTGCTTTCCAGCCACGTCAATTCCCTCCATATCCGGATGGAAGAGGTCAAGGGAAAGTCCGGATCTCACGGGCCGGCCTCGACCGGCAAGAAGATCCTCGTTGTCGACGACAGCCCAACTATCCGCAAACTGATCTCGGGCAAACTCGAAAAATGCGGCCATGATGTCTATTGCTCGTCGGACGGCGTCGAAGCGATCGCCCGACTAAACGAATTGAGTCCCGACCTTGTACTGCTTGACATAAACATGCCGCGAATGGACGGCTACCAGGTCTGCAAACTTATCCGCGGCAGCGAAACGACCAAGGATATCCCGGTGATCATGATCTCGGGTAAGGATGGCTTTTTTGATAAGGTGCGCGGCCGCATGGCCGGAACGAGCGGCTACATCACAAAGCCCTTTGGCCCGGAAACGCTGATGAAGGTGGTCGAAAGCTATCTTCAGAACGAACAGGCCGAATCGCAGGCAATGCAGGCAGAATCCCCCGTAATGGCCTAAACAATGGTAATCGGAACGCATGACAGCACATTGGAAAGCCGATCTCCCGCGATCACGTACGAAGGCACCGCCCAACCCGCCGTCGTGGAACCTCGAACGGCGACCGAACGTTTTGTAACATTTCAGCTCGGCGCAAATACATACTGCGTCCCGACCGATACTGTCGCTGAGATCTCTCATCCGCTTGAAGTGACACCGCTTCCCCTTTCACCGCCTGCGGTCATCGGGATATGTTCGATCCGCGGAACGATGATCGCCGTACTTGATCTTCGTTCGCTGCTGGGCGAATCGGAGAGCGGCCCGGACGCAAAGCCAAAGTTCATAGTGTTCCGTTCCGCCGGCGCTGATTCTCCGATCGCGGTTCCGATCGACCGCGTCCATGATGTTATCGGCATCGACCGCGAGAGTTTCCGTCAGCCATCCTCAGACATCGTTAGTTTTATCTCCGCTTCGGCAAACGAAAGCGGAAACGTGTTACACCTACTCGACATCGTGCAGCTTCGATGCGAGCTTTCGCCGGCCTCCGGCAATTGATCAGATCCTTTGATGGAGAAGAGAAACGAAGATCCCAAAATGTCCTCACTCGGGGCACGCGTTTGGCTCGCCGTGGTAGCACTGGCAGCCATAAACATCGTTTGCGGCGTCGTCGCATTCCTGGTCGCTCACTTTGTCTTCTCTAATTGGCAGGCGACTTTCATCGGTGCGTTCGTTGTCTCTACCATCATTACGGTCATCTACGGTCGCTGGCTTTCCGCCGAGGTTCTTCGCCCCGTAGAAAAGGTCAACCTAGCAGCCAAAAGCCTCGAACGAAACTTCTCTGCCCCGATGCCGGTTACCACCGGATCGCTCGAGACCGACGCGATACTCGATAGCCTCCAGCGCAACAGCAAACAGCTGAACAACCTCGTCACTTTGATGGATGATGTTGCTTCCGGCAGAACCGAGACGGCAATGATGCCGCTAGAACACGCTGACCGTCTGAGCTCTTCGTTCCAGAAGCTCGTCGCCAAGGTAACTGATTCGATCGACGCCAAGAAGGAGCTCGAGGATCTCCGTGCCGCCCTCAGCCGGCTTTCGATCGACATCTCGGCCGCTGCGCATACTCAAAGTCCGGTCGACGCAGCAAACACCAGCGGCAAGCCCGCTGAGATCGCCGCCGCATTCAACCTCTTGCTCGAACGCCTCGAACGGACAAACTCCAGGTCCGCAGGCATCTCGACCGCCATCCGCGAGCCGCTCGCCGGCGCCCGCGAACGCCTCGATGGCCTCCGCAACCGTTCAACTTCAAACGCCGGTTCGATCGATCAGCTCATCGCTTCCATCAAAGGATCTCCGGGAGAGCTTAGCAGCCTTATCAGTGCCGCCGCATCGCTTCGCTTGCCCGAACGCGAGATCCCCGTTTCCATCTCAGGTGTCCGCGAAAGCTGCGACATCTCAAATCACCTCGCCTTGCTTCGCACTCATACCAACGACCTCCAACGCCGATTTCGCAATCTTCGCGAGCGTTCGCAATCGCTGCCGAATACGTCCCGCCTTGCCGAAGACCTCGCCCGGCGTTCGAAGATGGTCGCCTTAAATGCGTCGATCAACGCGGGCTCGACAAACGGCAAAGGCACCGCACTTTTCTCCGATGAGTTCGCTCAGTTCTCCGAACGAGCCGGCAAGCTCCAACGCGAGCTTTCGACCATCGACAAGTCGATAATCGAGGAGTTGACCGAAGGCGAATCGACCGTCCAAAACATTCTGGCCGAGCTGGCCGACGCGATGCTTCGCTCAACGACCGCCAACGATATGATCGCCGAGCTCGAACCGGTAATGAACGCTGCAGCCAGCCTGCCCTCGTTCGTCGAACAAGCGGTCGGCGCACAGCAGCAGGAACGCGAAAACCTGATGCGTCAGCTTACGGGCCTGTATTTCGATCTCAACAAGGATGCCGAGATCATCGCCGAAGCGGCTGACCTTCTCGCTGACGCAGACGTCGGCAGCGGCGAACCCGCGACCCCTTTTTCTCAGTCCGCCCGCCTTCCCTCTGCCGCCGAGCCGGCACAAACAGAAACGTCTGGATTCGCCTCCAACGGACACCACCCCCTAGGCGAAATGCTCGAAATTCCGGGCGAAGTCTAAACCCTGCAAATGGAAAACTCGATGTGGAACATGATCGTCCGTACCTGCTCGATAATCGGCGGGGTCCTGCTGCTCATCGGCTGCCTGCTCAGCCTGATGGCGGCGGCCGGCGCGGTCGAAGGCAGTATGGCTATCACTGCCGCATTGATCGTCGGTGCGATCATTTCTATTTTTGCCATTGTTGCATTAACGCTTGCCCATTCCGCTCAGGCCCTTTCTATGGCTGAGGCGGCCGAGATTGCCGAACGGCTTTCAAATGGCGAGCCCTACTCCGGCGATTCACGCAACGAGTTGCACGAATCGCTCCGCAAGATCTCCGCTTATCTCGAACGCAACGCAAAACTCGCTAACCGCATTGCGGACGGCAATCTTCTGGTGCCGGCTGACCGCAATAACGATGGCGACATTCTCGGCCGTGCGTTCTTTGAAATGAGCGAAAAGCTTCGCACGTCAATGCAGACCCGCGAGAGCCGCGAGCGCCTTGAGCTTTCAATGATGAAGCTGCTCGGCGAGGTTTCGGACGTCGCCAAAGGTGACCTGACCGTCATCGCTGATTCTACGCCTGAGATAACCGGCGAGGTCGCCGTTGCATTCAATTCGATGACCCGCAATCTGACATCGCTCATCAAGCAGGTGAAGGACGTTACGCATAAGGTCAGCACCTCGGCCAACACGATCCACGAAACGACCGAACAGCTTGCCCGCGGAAGCGTCGCCCAGGCATCGCAGATCGCCCGCACTAAGACAGCCATTGCCAACATGGCCGAACAGATCCATGACGTTTCTGAGAACGCCGCGACATCGACCCGCGTCGCCGACGATTCGCTTCGCAACGCCAAGGTCGGAACGCAGGCCGCCCGCGAGAACGTGAACGCAATGAACGCGATCCGCAAGCAGGTGCAGGAAACTGCAAAACGAATCAAACGCCTCGGCGAACGCTCGCAGGAGATCAGCCAGATCGTCGCCCTTATCGACGACCTTTCCGACCGCACCAGCGTTCTCGCTTTAAACGCTTCGCTTCAGGCAAATGCCGCCGGCGCCAGCGGTCCCGGACTCGGCCCCGTTGCCGAAGAGATCGAACGCCTGGCCGAACGATCGACCAAACTTACGCAACAGATAGCTGCCCTAACGCAGACCATAAATATTGAGACGAAAGAGGTTGTTGCCTCAATGGAAGAGACGATTCGCGAGGTAACCCTCGGCTCAGCATCTGCCGAAAAGGCCGGCCGGTCGCTCTTCGAGATCGAAAAGGTCACCGGCGACCTCGCAGTCCTGCTTCGCTCGATCTCCGATTCGACCAGCGTTCAGGCAAAAACATCCGAGGACGTTTCCGGTGCGATGTCTGACATTTCGCAGGTGACCGAACTCATTCAGCTAAGCTCCAAAAAAGCGTCGGAATCGGTGCGGATACTTGTCCAGCTTTCCGGCGACCTGCATAATTCAGTTTCTCCCTTCAAACTTCCGGCGGACGTTCACCCCGTTCCGTCGATAGCAAATGGCTCCTCAAGCTTTGCTAATTAGACCAATGGACGGCGAGACCCTTCAAACATTTTTAGACGAATCCGAGATCGTGCTCCACGGCGTTCGCGGCGGCATTTTGATGTTTGAGCAGGATCCGGCCTCCAGGTCTTCCCTCGAGATACCGATGCGCCGCGTCGCGTCGCTGCGCGAGCTGACGGCCGACATGGGCTTGCCTGAGATCGAGAACGCCGCCGCGACACTCGAAAACAACATCCGCACTGCGATGCTAGTCGATGGGCGCGTTTCCGACGCACAGATACGCAGCATTCTCGACCAGATCGCCGAGATCGAATCGGTCCTTGCATCGATCAGGATGGGCGACGATTCGTTCGGGGACGACCTCTCGATGCTCGCCGAATCGTCATTCGACTTTCTCGGCAGGATGGAACCGGCATTCGACTCGTGGCAGACCGAACGGGAAAGCGACCCCGCCGATCAGAGCGAATTCGAAATAGACGCCGAGCTGATGGAGGTCTTCGCGATGGAAGCGGACGACCTGCTCAAAAACATTGAAACGAATCTCGAAAAGCTTGTCGCTCGTCCCGATGACAAGGACGCTCTTTGGGAAATACGCCGAAATGCGCATACTTTCAAAGGCTCAGCGGGCATCGTCGGCCTCAAGCGTCCGAGCGAGCTGGCACACCGCGTCGAGGACCTTCTCGACCGTCTTGTCGAAGCCGATCACGGCTCGAACGAACAGATCATTCCTCTTCTGTTGACGGCCAACGATTGCCTGAAAGCTCTCGCGGCAGGCGAGCGTTCGGTCACGCTTTCGCAGACAATTGAAACGCTCTATGCGGATTTCGACCGCGTCGGTGCCGCTATTGCCGAAGGCCCGCTCGCTCCCCCGCCGATGCACGTGGCCGCACCGCCGGTAATGGCAGAATCGGCTGAGATCGCCGCGGTCGAAGCACTCATCAGCGATCTGATCGTCGCCGAAAAGGAAGAAGAGAGGCCGCAAAAGCTCACCGAGACCCGCTCTATCGTCCGAGTTTCGCTCGACAAATTGGACGACCTCGTCGGCATCATTCGCGACCTCGTCGTCAGCCGCTCGGTATTCGAACAA